>JBEVNF010000151.1:0-7070 GCA_040508255.1 Flavitalea sp. | reverse complement strand
TATCTCGATCCTGCAAATCCCGATAAGTCAAAAATTTATTGGAAAGCGGGTGTAACACAGGCTGAATTTGAACCAATGATCAAACATATTATCAACGACTATTTCAAAAAAGACAACTATTACAAGATCAACGGTGAGCCTGTATTCAGTATTTATGAACTCACAACATTTATTAATGGTATGGGTGGACCCGTACAGGCAAAGGAGGCACTCGACTACTTTGCAGCGGAAACAAAAAAAGCGGGATTCCCGGGATTGCATCTTCAGGCAATACTATGGGGGACTATTCCAACAAATCTCGCTGCCGTTCCGGGCGACAGAACAACAACTGCGGGCAATACACTGGAATATTTTGGATTCAAGAGTATGACAAACTATCAATGGGTTCATCAGAGTGCACCAACGGGTGAATATAGTGATTGGGGTAATAAGTCAATAAGCAAGTGGGCAGAATGGGATAAGGAGTTTAAGATTCCCTATATGCCGCACGTATCAATTGGTTGGGATAACAATCCGAGATTTCCAACCACCACACAGGGATTCGTTAAGAACGTCAATCCCCGCGATTTTCAGACTTTCCTGCAAAAAGCGAAAGATTACCTTGACACCCATCCTGATCAGCCAAAAATGATCTCTGTGAATGCCTGGAACGAATGGGCAGAAGGTAGCATGCTTGAACCTGAAAAAAAGTATGGCTTTAAATATCTGGAAGCCGTAAAAAAAGTTTTTCTGGATCAGAAGTAAACTGCCTGCTATGAATGTTTTTCAAAGATGTTGTTGTTGCCTGTTGTTTCTTTTAATGACGGACATCGCTTTTACCCAGCCCGAGTGGAAAATAAAGTATAGAGATCCCGCAACGGTCGCGAAAATGTTTTCAGATCCACCTATGTTTTATGCACCACATGTGTTCTGGTTTTGGGATGACACATTGCGAAACGATCATTATCCTTCGGAAATGGCAAATGAGATGGCAAAACAGAGATTGAATCCAGGTTATGCCCATCCCAGGAGTTCAATGGGCGATGGACGTTTTCCATCATTGCCATCTGCACAATATCTGGAAAAGCCATGGTTCAACAATTTTAGTGAAGCTGTAAACGCTGCGAAAAAAGCCGGAACTTTCCTCGGTTACTGCGATGATTATAACTGGCCCAGCGGGCAGGCTGCAGGAAGAGTACTTCGTGAACATCCGGAACTTGAAGCAAAGCACCTTGTTTGGAAAAGAATTACACTAACGAAAGGTGCAGGCATTAACGATACCGCTGCTGACTTTGCTGTTATTGGTAAATTGATTAATGGTTCGCTTGATGCAGGTTCTTTAAAAGTGCTTGAAAAGAAAATACTCACCACCTGGAGGGCGCCCAATAGAGATTGGATTGCCTACACTTATTCAAAACAATTTCATGCAGGCATTGATGGAGGGAAGGTGAATTATCTAGACCCTCAGCTTATGAAGGTTTTTATACCAATGGTACATGAGCAATATGCAAAATATCTTCCCGACGAAATGGGTAAAACAATACCGGGTGTATTCGTAGACAATGAGGGTGATTATGGCTGGCATATGGCATGGTCGGAACACTTTGCTGAAGTATATAAACAGAAGAAAAAGCGGGATCTCCGCTTATGGCTACCAATGCTTACAGAACAAGATACCAAAGGTTTGTATGCAAAGGCGCGCTTCGATTGGTTCGATGTATTAACCGATGTTTACAATGAATGTTTTTTTGAGCCATTGGTAAGCTGGCTCGCTGACAAGAATATGTATTATATCTCCAATCTTTGGGAGGAATCATTACAGTTACAAGCCGGTGCAGTAGGAGATTTTATGCGTATAACCAGGGGCGTTACCATGCCGGGTACAGATTGCCTGTTAATGAAGTCTCAGGATGTACATGATTTCAAGGAAACGCAAACCGTTGCTGAGTTTGAGGATCGTCCCTTTATGAGTGAGATCATGGGCGTTGCCGGTTGGGAACAAACTCCTGCGATGATGAAAAGATCTGTGAATTCGATCATTTCTTATGGTGTAAGTCATATTGTGCCGCACGGGATATATATGAATCGTAAGTTGGAAACGCAACCATTTCCGGCAGATTGGTATACTGAAAACCCATACTGGCCGTACATCCATCAATGGGCCGACTTCTGCAGGCGAGCTTCATTCGTAACAAGACAGAGCGACCTGGTGGCTGATGTGCTTCTTGTAAATCCGCAGGAATCGATCTGGGCAAATTCTGAAAAATTGTTTGACCATACAACCCCGGAAAGTCCTGAGCCGTGGAATGCCATTGCAGGAAGGGTAGAAGAGCTCTATTCGGGAGCGATGCGAAGAATGAATGAAAACAACCTGGACTTCCTCATCGGCGATACTTATTACCTGAATAAAAGTAAAGTGGAAGAGAAAGATGGTGAAATGAAATTGAAAATTGGTAATCATAGTTTCAAGGTGATCGTGTTGCCTCCGATCTCGCTGATATCACGAACAGTTTCAGATAAAATTTTATCGTTTGCTGCAAAAGGTGGGTCGGTCATCATCCTCGGGAATCTGCCAAAAGGTTCTACCGAGGTGGGGGCAATTGATCCGGTGGTAATCGCAGCTATGCAAAAACTTGTTCAATATCCCCGTGTAAGGGATCTTTCGAAATTCGCTGACCCTGCCGCCCAATTGATAACCGAATTAAAAGATCAGCAGCCACAAGTTCGCTTCGAAAATGCGGGTCGTTTGTATACATCACATAGAAAGTCCGGTAATACAAATTTCTACTGGCTGTCAAACAATGAAAATATCCAAAAAGATTTCGTTGGCTTCTTTCGTGAGGGAAGGGGCGAAGCGCAGGTCTGGAATTGTGAAACAGGCGAGAAGTCATTAATCAGATCTTCAGTTGAAAATAAATATCGAAAAGTTGAACTGAAGCTTCAACCATACGAAGGTTATTGGCTGGTATTTGAATCTCTGTCAGATGTTCTGCCTGAAAATATTTCGCGCGCAACTTCGAAAACAGATTACGTGGATGGATTCTGGAGTATTAGTTATCCCGGTATAGATACCATTAGCCGCACATCTGCCAAAGCCTTCTTTTCTACTGACATTGAGCTGCGTTCCGCAAGGCATCTCGACGATATTGACAGTGCCTGGCAAAGATCATCTTTCATTAAAGGTTCTTTGCACAGGTTCGGAAAAAGTATTGATAAATTGGACGGACAGTATACTTATTGGAGATTGAAAGTGCCGGCTGGAGCAAAGTCCGCCATACTGCCCATTCAGATGAAAGATGTTGAATGTTTTATAGATGGAAAAAGTGCACCTTTCAATGCAGGGGTATTAAATTTTAGCGGCGACGTTGATGAATTGGCATTTGCAATCAAATCCGATCTGCAATTGCCGGAAACTCCAATAAGGTTCGTGGTGGGTAAGAATATTCAACGTCCACTAAAAGGCTGGTTCGATTATGGACTCGACGAATACACCGGTTATGTAGATTATCAAAAGGAAATTTCGCTAAACAGAAATCACAAAAGTATTGAGCTGGATCTGGGTGATGTGAAATATATGGCAGAGGTTTTTGTTAACGACCAATCCGTGGGAAGCCGTTTATGGCCGCCATTTAAATTTAAAGTCCCCGATAGTCTCGTGAGAAATGGTCTTAATACTGTGCGTGTGCGTATCGGCAACCTGATGGTGAACGCCATGTCGATGCAGGATGATCTTCGCAGGCTAAGAACCTGGCATTGGAATATGGCTCCTGATCCGGAGATTGACAATTATGAGGCTGATTGGAAAGGGCCGGTACGTTTGATTTACAGGGATTAGGAAATTGTTGGGGGTATCCCAAATGTTTCCGGTGCGACGGAACCTTCAACAAAGCTTATTTCATTTAACTAGACATGTAAATTACTGGTTATACAACGCTGCTAACCTAAAAGTTACTGTGTTTACTAAACTTTATTAAGAAAAATTGCAACCTTGTTCAATACTTGTGGTTTAACAGGTTGCATTATGTTAAAACGTTTACTTGGATTTGCAGGTTTATTGCTTTGGATCTTCTCTTTGTTGATCATTACTTTTTTTATGGCAAGTGGATAGTTCTGATCTCTTCACCGATTAATCAAGCGGATTTAAGGGGTGAAGATAAGTTCATCATAAGAAACCGTTCTTGTTGGTGCCTTAATTATGTATTAACATTACAGTAAATATTTTCACTTGCGTGTCTGCTATTTGCTTGCGTGTATCATGATGTTATCCACTTCTTCGAGTGCTCAGAAAGTTGCTTCGAAATACTCAAAGGATCAGGTAGTAATCGACCAGGGGCAGCGTCTTTTTGAGTTAAAATGTGCAGCCTGCCATAATTTTCGTCAACAGGGAATCGGTCCTTCGTTAGCTGGTGTTACGGCAACCCGCAATTTTGACTGGCTTATAAAATTTATCCAAAATCCAAAAGAGTTAATAGAAAATGGAGACCGCCAGGCGGTTAGCTTGTTCAACAGATACAAGACTGCTATGCCTGCCAATCAAGACCTGGGTCAGCCCGAGATGCAGGCTTTACTATCATATATCAACAAGTTCAGAATAATAAAAATTGAAAAGGGTGTTCAGGGTCCTGAAAACTCAGCATTCGCAAGTCCTGTCAAAGATCCTCTGCCATTAAAAATTCAGAAGTCAAAGCTCAGTTTATATCTTGAAGATGTAGCCACTGCGCCAGTCTCAGACACAAAGGTTCCATTTGCAAGAATCAATGATATGGTAGTCTTGAAAGGAAAGCGGGATCGTTTGTTTATCCAGGAAATGCGGGGCAGACTCTATGAGTTAAGAGATACGAGCTTTATTACCGTGTTTGATCTCGCAAAAGAGCGGCCTGAGTTTGTTTCAGCTCCCGGTCTGGGAAGTGGGTTTGGCAGTTATGCTTTTCATCCTGACTTTTATGACAACGGATTATTCTACACCACCCATACTGAAAAGCCAGCCAATAATCCTTCGGATTTTGTGTATGATCCTTCCATTCGCGTCGCAATTCAATGGGTTGTTACTGAATGGAAATTCGATGATCCCGGTACTGAGATTTTTTCGGGGAGCTCAAGAGAGTTGTTGCGGATCAATATGCCATATGAGATGCATGGCATGCAACAGATCTGCTTTGATCCGTTTGCAAAACGCGGATCACCTGATTACGGCTTGTTATACATTGCTCTTGGTGATGGTGGATCAACTGAACATGGATATCCGCAACTCTGCAACTCAGATAGCGCAATGCGGGGCGCTATATTGCGGATCGATCCTTCTGGTCGTAACAGCGCGAATAAAAAATACGGTATACCAGTTGTCAATCCGTTTGCCAAAATGGCTACAACCAAAATTCCCGGTGAACTGTTTGCCCGCGGTTTCAGAAATCCAAACAGGATCAGCTGGGCACCCGATGGTAAAATGCTGATCGCTGACATTGGTCAGACGAATATCGAAGAAATTAATGTTGGTGTTGCGGGCGGTAACTATGGATGGCCTTCCCGTGAAGGAACTTTTGCGATGAACTACAGAGATAAAATGAATCTCGTGTATGCATTGCCGACAGGTTCATATAAATACCTTTCGCCTGTATTGCAATATGATCATGATGAAGGTAATGCTATCTCCGCCGGGTTTGTTTATACCGGGTCTATTGCTGCATTAAAAAACAAATATGTGTTTGCTGATATTGTGAATGGCCGGGTGTTCGTAGCCGACTACCCAACATTCAGGCAGGGGCATCAGTCAGAGATCGGCGAATTCAACCTGTATTTTAATGGTAAGCCGGGCACCTTTGTTCAAATCACGGGCAGTGCCAAGGCGGATTTACGTTTGGGTGTTGGAATTGGGAATGAGTTGTATCTGTATTCGAAAGTTGATGGGAGGATTTGGAGGGTTAGTGATTGTCGTGGGGAATGATTCTGATCAGACTTCAAAAAGAATTTCCAAACCGATTTTTTCCTGATATTAGTATGCATTTCAAGGTTGTCACGTGTAAAAACTTTCACTGGATGTAATTCACTTCGTTCCGTCCCAATATTTCAACGAAGCAAACTGCATTTATCGGATTTATTGAAAGAGGTGGTATTAACTAATGTAATGCTCGGTTGGTTATCGGGAGGAGTTATCGGGCAGAGTTATCGGGAGCAGGTGAGGTTAAGACTGGGGCAATAAAATCATCTTTTTGTAATGAGACCATTTTCGATCTGAAAACTCCAGAAAACCAGGCTATCGATATTTTCTTTTTTTAGTTTTGCAGGTTTTGTAAAAGTTATGGTTTTGAAAACTGCCAGGATTTGTTCGTCCAGGATCGGATCGCTGGTTTGCTTGTCTGTGTCGCACTTTACCACCTGCCCCTTGCAGTTTACAAGCATTCTTACTATTCCTTTATCGGTGTGATCTTTTTTATCTTTCAGGTATGCTACTTCTGTATTAAGCCTGCGCTCAATTGTTGAATCAGCAACTGCACATACTGCTTTTGTTTGTCCCTTATAATTTGGGATAACGACAATAACATTGTTTACATCACAAATACCTTCGATCTTTTCTTTGATGTCCGCTCTTGCCACGAATTGCGAATAAGAAGAAAATGAAACCAACACGAAGACAAAAAAGGTGATTGCTTTTTGCATCAGGTAGAGGTTTTGTTGAATGTAATTTAGTACATAATGTTTAATGGAGCGAACATCCTCTTATTTCTTTACAGTGGTGGGTAGTGTAATTTCTTCGATGATTTTAAAATTCTACATTTGTGTTAGAAAATTGTAAAATCCGTAATATTTGTTATAGGTATTTAGGTAATTCCCTAAATTTGTAAAATGAAATTGCTGGAAATAATCAAATCTTTATCCAACCAGACCCGTTTGGATATTCTGACCTGGTTGAAAGACCCTGTTTCGCACTTTCCTGCAGAGGAATTGGCTGGCTATAAGCCGTCTTTAGGCGTATGTGTTTCAGACATCGCGAAAAAGGCGAAAATGTCAGTTCCGACTGTATCTGTTTATCTGAAAAATATGTCAGCCGCCGGAATTTTGATGGCAACACGAAAAGATCAGTGGACCTATTATAA
>JBEVNF010000146.1:0-6685 GCA_040508255.1 Flavitalea sp. | reverse complement strand
TGTGATGGATACTTATCAGGATTGTATTCCCCTTCAAGAACTTCTTTTAATGCGTGAGCCTTACCTGCACCTGCAGTCAGGAATGCGACATGTGCGGCACGATTAACGATGGGCGCTGTAAGCGTGATACGATACATTTCCTGCGGAGCAAGGTAGTATGCAGCCGTCCATGCTTTGTCTTCATGCACTACCGGTGTTCCCGGAAACAATGAAAGTGTATGACCATCATCACCCATCCCCAATAATACAAGATCAAACGTGAAACCTGTTTCACCGAAGTATTTCTCCAGCACTTTTTGATATTCTTCAGCCGATTCTACCGGATCAATATCTGTTCGCATTACATGGATCTGTCCCATCGGAACGGTAACATGATCAAGCAATGTATCGAATGCCATCTTTGCATTGTTGCGGCTGTCTTCAAAAGGAACTGCGCGCTCATCACCCCAGAACACATGAACCTTTGACCAGTCAATCTCTTCCTTAAAGGGATAAGCAGCCAGTAATCCATGCAACTTCTGTGGCGTTGAACCACCAGATAGCGCTATAGTAAATCTATCCTGCTTTTCGAGTGTTTGTTTCATGATGGCACCTATCCAAACAGCCGTTTGTTTGCTGAGATCGTTTACATCTTCACAGATATGAAGTTTCATATAATCTTAGTTTTAAAAAAACGATCCACAACGGTTAATGAGTGTAAACAGTTGTGGATCGGTATGATAGAAATTTTAAGCTTAGTCTTTGTGTGGCAGCGGTAATGTTACCCAGTTGCGTCCATCACGTGCGATGAGTGCGTCCGCATCTTCCGGTCCCCATGAATCAGGCGCATAGTTTGGAAAGTCAACCGGTGGTCTTGCTTCCCATGCTTCGAGGATCGGCATGATGATCTTCCATGCTGATTCAACCTGGTCAGAGCGCATGAACAAAGTTGCATCGCCTTCCATCACATCAAGCAACAGCGTTTCGTATGCTTCTGGTTCATGACCATCATAAGCATCTTCATAACTGAATATCATATCAACAGGATTCAGTACCATCGCTTGCCCCGGGCGTTTTGCCTGGAACCTTAAACGGATATCCATTTCCGGCTGAATGCTGATTGTAAGCCTGTTCGGGCGCCAGGTTTGTGTTGCTTCAGGAGGGAACGCAAAGTTTGGTGCAGTTTTGAACTGAACAGTTATCATTGTCGTTTTCTGATGCATGCGTTTACCTGTTCTTACATAGAACGGAACATCCTGCCAGCGCCAGTTATCGATATAGAATTTTGCTGCGGCATAGGTATCAGTAGGTGAAACAGGATCAACACCTTTTTCCTGGCGATAACCAGTGATCTGTGAACCCTTCATCCATCCCTCACTGTACTGACCACGTACAACGTATTTACCAACCTCGTCGCCTTTTATAGGACGGATGGCATTTAAAACATCAACCTTTTTGTTCCTGATCTCGTTCGCTTCGAATGAAACCGGTGCTTCCATACCAATCATACAAACGAGTTGTAAGATGTGGTTCTGGATCATATCACGCAATGCACCTGAATGTTCATAGTATCCGCCGCGTCCTTCAAGACCAACGGTTTCAGCTGCGGTGATCTGGATATGATCAATATAGTTCCTGTTCCAGATCGGTTCAAACAATGCATTCGCAAAACGCAATGCAAGAATGTTCTGAACTGTTTCTTTACCGAGGTAGTGATCAATGCGGTAAATCTGTTCTTCGGAGAACATTGATGAAAGGAGGGCATTCAATTCATGTGCACTCTTAAGGTCATGACCGAATGGCTTTTCTACAACAATGCGTGTACACTTTGTATCGGCACAGATGTTCAGTGGTCCCAGCTTGCTTGCGATATCCGGTACCAGCTGTGGCGCTACTGCCATGTAGAAGATAACGTTCGGATGTGCACCAAATTCCTTTTCTTTTTCCTTTACCACACCAGCGATCTTCTGGTATTCTTCTTCTTTTTCTGCATCCATTTGCAGATAGCTTACGTGTTTTGAGAACTCTTCCCACTTGCCATTCTTCTCATCTTTACGACGGCTGAACTGGTTGATACCCTCAAGCAGATGCGAACGGTATTTTTCATTTGAATATTCGGTACGACCGATACCAACAATGGAAAACTGTTCAGGCATCCATTCGTCGATGAACAAATTATATAAGGCAGGTGATAGTTTTCTGAAATTCAGATCACCGCTTCCGCCGAAAATAAACAGGAGGCTCGCAGGTGGCCTTTTATGGTTTTGCATGTCTGGTGATTCGTCTTTTGATTAATTGTCTTGTTGTCAACTCTTATCTTATATCTTCTGATTTTTTCTCTTCCCATTCTGTATGAAAGAACTTGTCTCCACTGTCAATACGCTGATAAGTATGTGCCCCAAAGAAGTCGCGCTGAGCCTGAATAAGATTTGTAGGCATGGTACCACTTCTATATGCGTCGAAGTAGGATAGTGAGCTAAGCAATGAACCTGCAGGATAACCCGCATGCACGATCAGTGCTGTTACCTTTCTCAGATCAGGTTCTCTTTCAAGCAACCATTCAGAAACACCTTTATCCAATAAAATGTTTGAAAGTTTTGCATCTTTTGCGAAGGCAGCCGAAAACATATCAAGAAGTATTGATCGGATAATACATCCACCGCGCCATACTTTCACAACCTCTGGTAGCGGAATCTGCATGTCCAGTTCTGTTGAAGCTTTCTGTAACATCGCAAGACCCTGTGCATAACTGATAACTATTGAAAATGCAAGCGCATTTTTTACTTCCTTTATAAATACCTCCTTTGGCAAAGGAATTGGTTTTACTGCGGCCGGATAAAGTTCAGCCGCTATGAGACGTTCAGCCTTGAAAGAGCTGATATTACGCATTGTCACAGCCATATCGATCGTAGGTATCGGTACCGGCAGGTTTAATGCATCCTGCGATGTCCATTTGCCTGTTCCTTTTGAACCGGCTTTATCGAGGATCTGATCTATGAGATATCCATCAGTCTTATCATCCTTTTGTTTAAAAATTTCTGCGGTGATCTCTATCAGGAAAGATTCAAGTTCAGATTCGTTCCAGGTTTTAAATACTTCATGCAACTCCGGATTGGTAAGCCCCACACCGCGGCGTAGTATATCATAAGCTTCGCTTATCAGTTGCATTATTGCGTATTCAATACCGTTGTGAACCATCTTTACAAAATGACCCGCTGCGCCTTTGCCAAGGTATGCCACGCATGGTACATCATGCACCCTTGCAGCAACTGCTTCAAGTACCGGCTTAACCGAATGCCACGCAACCTCGTTTCCGCCAGGCATTATACTTGGGCCGCGTCGCGCGCCCTGTTCGCCACCTGATACACCCATACCCATAAAATGGATCCCGGTTTCGTTCAGGTAGTTAACGCGTCGAAGTGTGTCTGTATAATGCGAATTACCGCCGTCAATGATTATATCACCTGGTGCTACCAATGGTTTTAATGATTCGATCACATCGTCTACCGGTTTACCGGCAGGAACGAGCAGCATCAGTCTGCGGGGTTTTGCAAGACTTGCTACCATTTCTTCGAGGCTATTTACACCTTTTACATTTGTTCCCGGTGTTGCCCCTTGTTCGAGTGCAGAGGTTTTTTTAATGTCTTTATCGAAGCCGATTACTTTAAAATTATGATCAGCGAGGTTGTACAGGAAATTCTGACCCATTACCCCAAGACCGATCATGCCGAAGTCAAATAATTGATTTGTCATGTGTATGCTTGTCTAAGAAGGCGTAAAAGTAGGTAATTTGCAATACAACAATCAACATATGGCTTCATCAAAGCAAGCGGCTTTGGGATTTATTTTTGTTACTATTCTGATAGATGTCATTGGATTAGGGATAATTATACCGGTCGTACCGAAACTGATCATGCAATTAACGGGTGAAGGAAACAGTATTGCTTCAGAATATGGCGGTTGGCTGACATTTGCCTATTCCGTAATGCAGTTCCTTTTTTCGCCGGTGCTTGGTAATCTGAGCGACCGTTATGGCAGAAGACCGATCCTCTTGTTTTCCCTGCTTGGTTTTGGGCTGGATTATGTTTTCGTGGCTTTTGCACCTACCATCTGGTGGCTGTTTGTTGGGCGGGTAATCGCAGGTGTAACAGGTGCAAGTTTCACCACTGCCACTGCATACATCGCTGATATCAGTCCCCCTGAAAAGCGTGCACAGAATTTTGGAATGGTCGGTGCCGCATTTGGTCTGGGTTTTATAATAGGACCCGTGCTGGGTGGAGTTTTGGGCCAGTATGGTGCAAAGGTCCCTTTCCTGACAGCCGCTGGTTTAAGTTTATTGAATGCACTCTACGGTTTTTTTGTACTACCGGAATCATTGCCAAAAGAGAACCGTCGCAAATTTGAGTGGAAACGGGCAAATCCGATGGGTGCTTTGCTGCATTTGAAAAAATTTCCAAAAATTTCCGGGCTGGTTATTTCGCTGGTATTGGTTTATATCGCTGCGCATGCCGTTCAGAGTACCTGGACCTTCTATACCATTGAAAAATTTGAATGGGATGAAAAGATGATCGGTTATTCGCTTGGTGTGATCGGAGTGCTGATCTTTCTTGTTCAGGGGATACTTATCCGCAAAGTGATACCAAAGCTTGGTGAGGAACGAAGTGTTTACATAGGCCTCATGCTCTGGAGTGTTGGCCTGGTGCTATTTGGGCTTGCGACGCAGAGTTGGATGATGTTTGCTTTCAGCGCGGTTTATTGCCTTGGCGGTATCGCAGGTCCTGCGATACAGGGTATCATAAGTAACCAGGTTCCTTCGAACGAACAGGGTGAATTGCAGGGAGGGTTGACAAGCCTGATGAGTGTTACTTCCATAGTCGGACCTCCGTTCATGACTACGTTATTTGCCTGGTTCACGCGGCCCGATCACGATTTCCAGTTACCGGGGGCTCCTTTCCTGGCAGCAGCAGTTTTGACGATGGTAAGTGCGGTACTTGCTTCACGCAGTTTTAAAAAAGCGGTTAAAATTTAGTTATCAGCGGAATTGATTGCGGTATTCCAGTTTTTATGCGTAGCTTTGCGGCACTCAATTTGAGACTCATAGCTTAAGATTAGTTCACGATCATTTCCCGCGTTTATCCAGGTAACTCGTAATCATCTTCTCTCTCTGTTTTTTCAGATTGGCATTTATAAATTTAATCAGTTAAAGTAGTATGAACATTTATGTTTCAAACCTTAGCTTCAATGTTATCGATGAGGACGTTGAAAGCTATTTCGCAGACTACGGAGAAGTATCGTCTGCAACCGTTATCAAGGACAAATTTACTGGCAAGTCACGCGGCTTCGCTTTCGTAGAAATGTCTGATGACGCAGCTGCCCAAAAGGCAATTGAAGAACTGGATGGTGCTGTTGTTGATGGAAGGACCATCAGTGTAGCAGTAGCACGTCCACGTGAAGAAAAAACCGGTAACAAGCCTTACGCACGTAGGAACAGCTTCAGCCGCTAATTTTCAATCGATCTTACTGTTCGATAGTAAAAGTCCCGCCTTGTGCGGGATTTTTTATGCCCATACCCTTCAACGCACCATAGCCCGGGAGATGTTTAACTTTGCGAAAAAATCCATGAGCAATTTAGTCAGTGAGTTCAACGAATATCGCCAGAAGATGAACGAGGTTATTCTTGAAAAGAACAATCTCGTCATGAAGCGTCTCTGGAATCTTGATACCAATACATATGAGAGTGGTGCGCTTGACGTAAAAACAAAAGAGATGCTGGGGCTCGTTGCCAGCATGGTTTTGCGTTGTGACGATTGTATTAAATATCATCTTGGCAAGGCTTATGAGCAGAAGGTAACGACACCAGAGTTGTATGAGATTTTCGCAGTAGCCAATATCGTTGGGGGTACTATCGTGATTCCGCATACACGTCGTGCAGCTGAATACTGGGTAGCCCTGTCTGAATCAAATCCTGAATCGCTCTTCCGGGGAATATATTAATTCAGGTTCAGATTAAGAGGGCCAAAAAACACCGGCAATTTGGTATTTATACTAATTGCCCGCTACCCGCCAATCCTAGATTTGAGCAAGTTTTTGAGCGTTTATTAGGAAGAGCTTTGACGGCTGGTGTCTACCGGTGGTCCAGGCTTTTTTCTTTTATCAGCATTTTTGGTTAAATCTGCATCACAGCACTGTAAAATTCCGCTTTGCGAAAACCTCCGCTTTAGTCTTAAAGAAATAACAGATAACTTTGCGGAACGAAAAACGTATAGATGAGTGAGACCCTGACCGCTGCGCCGCTGACAGCTAAAGATTTTACAACAGACCAGGAAGTTCGCTGGTGTCCCGGATGCGGAGATTATTCGATCCTTGCACAGGTTCAAAAGGTTATGCCGACTATCGGTGTGCCAAAAGAGAACATCGTGATCATTTCCGGGATTGGATGTAGTTCGAGGTTTCCCTATTATATGAACACCTATGGTATGCACTCCATCCATGGTCGTGCTACTGCCATCGCTTCCGGTCTGAAGGCTTCCCGCCCGGATCTGAGCGTCTGGATCGTTACAGGTGATGGTGACAGTTTAAGTATTGGTGGAAACCATACCATACACCTGCTGCGCCGGAACTTTGATGTAAACATCCTTCTTTTCAACAACCAGATTTACGGTCTTACCAAGGGACAATATTCACCAACTTCAGAACAGAGCAAGGT
>JBEVNF010000099.1:0-4388 GCA_040508255.1 Flavitalea sp. | reverse complement strand
CGACATACATATGCCGGTGATGGACGGTTTTGAAACCACGAAGGAGCTCACAAAAATGTTCCCGCAGGTTCGCATACTCGCTTTCAGCACAGACAACACAGATTTAAGTGTTTCCCGCATGATCGCAGCTGGTGCGCATGGATTTCTAGAAAAGGGCGGTAGTCTTGAAGATATCAGCAAATCGCTGCATGATCTTTTTCCTATTTCCAATCAATAGGCGGTACCTCTCACGTGTATGCATACACGAAATCGAAATGTTAATGTTTTCTAAATAGTCACCGAACGGTAGGGGTCAGGCGAACATGAGAGGTCATATTTGCAAACAAAAAACATGATCCGACCGAAAATCGCGTGTGCTTTACTGGTATTATTTTTAGGAATACTTCTGAACGCGGTCAGTGCCCAATCAAAACTTTTTACCATCAGTGGTTATGTGAAAGACAAAAACAATGGTGAGGCCCTGATTAATGCCACTGTTTCTATCACGGGCAACAACATTTCGGTTCAGACAAATTCTTATGGATTTTATTCCGTTTCGCTTGCTCCCGGCAAATACTCCCTCCAGATCAGCTATGCAGGCTTTGCATCTCACGAAGAGGAGATTGATCTGCAGGCAAACAAAAAACTGGATGTAACACTTGGAACCGCAGCAGCAGAAATGCAGGAAGTGGTTGTTTCCGGCGAAAGAAAACTTAAAAGGACCAATACTGTTGGTCTTGGTATTCAACAACTGAGTTCAGCACAGATCAAGAAGATCCCTGCATTCATGGGTGAGCCTGATATTTTAAAAGCCTTACTGACACTGCCTGGTATTACATCTGTAGGTGAAGGCGCTTCCGGGTTTAACGTTCGTGGTGGCAATGTTGATGAAAACCTGATCATCATGGATGAAGCACCCGTGTTCAACTCTTCGCATCTTCTTGGATTCTTCTCAGTGTTCAATCCCGATGCAGTAAAGAATGTTACGTTATATAAGGGTGCTTTCCCGGCTGAATATGGAGGAAGAACCTCTTCAGTGCTGGATATACGGATGAAGGATGGTAACAACCAGAAGCTCGCTGTAAACGGAGGGATAGGAAACATTTTCAGTCGCCTTTCTATAGAAGCACCGATTCAAAAGGACAGATCATCTTTCATCGTTGCAGCTCGTCGTTCATACATCGACGTTATAGCAAAGCCTTTCCTGAAACCGGAAGATCGCAACAACACCATGTACTTTTATGATCTTACAGCAAAAGCCAACTATGAGATCAATGATAAGAACACCGTTTATCTCAGCGGTTATCTTGGCCGGGATGTATTTGGCATTGGCGACCAGGCAAGTTTCAAATGGGGCAATGCAACCGCAACGCTAAGATGGAACCATCTTTTCACTCCAAAGACATTTCTTAACACAAGTGTGTTCTATTCGAAATACGATTACAGTCTTGGATTCAGTTCTGAGGCAAATCAGCCTGATGAAAGTTATGACTGGGTTTCCAATATTCAGACCTATGGTGTAAAGCCAACGCTCACATGGTTCATCAACAACAAGCACACGGTCAAGACCGGATTAAGTGCGATGTATTATAATTTCTATCCGGGACAGGGTATCAGTGCGAGCGATGGCGCAACAAACGCTATCACTCTTAAAAGAAGATATGGATACGAAGCAGGTGCATTTGTTGAAGACACCTGGAAGGTTTCACCGAAATGGAACATTCAGGCCGGGCTGCGACTTAATCAATATGCGTATCTCGGGGGAACAACAATTTATCATTTCAGGGATACTACAGCTAATGTTCGCAAACCACTGGACAGAACTGAAGACGTAGCTACCAGGAAACCAGTGAACAGTTGGGTGTATCTTGAACCGAGATTATCCGTAAGATATACGGTTCGCAAAAATACATTTGTGAAAGCCGGCTATAGCAGATCCACTCAATACCTGCACCTGTTATCAAACACTGCTTCGCCATCACCGGTTGATCTTTATTTCCCGAGCACAAACAACATCCGTCCTTCATTGACTGACCAGGTTTCGGTTGGTATCGTTACAGTTCCGGAGAAGTTTCCGCTTGAATTTTCGGCCGAAGTGTTTTATAAAAAAATGGATGGTGTACTTGATTACATAGACAATGCAAGTCTTTCATTGAATCAGCTTGTTGAAGCAGATCTTTTGACTGGCAGAGGTAAAGCTTATGGTGTGGAACTGGAAGTAAAAAAAGAAACGGGTAAATGGCAGGGCTGGATCAACTATACCTGGTCAAGATCATTAAGACAAACACCGGGCATCAGTAACAACGACTGGTACCTTAGCCGGTATGATCGTACACATGTGATCAACGTTTCAGTGGTCAGAACGCTTACCGAAAAATGGGATCTTTCTGCAGCTTTCAATTATGGAACAGGCGCCCCGGCTACCTTCCCTGATATAAGATTCGACATACAGGATCTTCCTATCCCGTATAACAGTACTGGCAAAAGAAACAACTTCCGATTGCCGGCTTATCACAGGCTTGATATTTCGGCAACAAGAAAATCAAGACTCTCAAAAAGGATCCAGGGTGAATGGGTATTTGGCATCTACAATGTGTATGCACGTCAGAATGCATACTCCATCTATTTCCAGGCAAACGAAGACAATCCGGAGATCAAAGAAGCAACCCGACTATCTATCATCGGATCTATCATTCCATCCATTACCTACAATTTCAAATTCTAAGATATTATGAACCGATTACAATCAATCTTCATACTTGCAATTGCCGCATTTTTGTTTTCATCCTGTGAAAAGGTGATCGACCTTGATCTACCGGATGGTGAAAAACTTGTTTATGTTGATGCATGGATCAATGATCAGCCCGGCACACAAACCATTAAGCTGTTAAGAGCAGTAAATTACCAGGATCCCAATGGTCCTGCTGCATTAGGCGATGCTACTATCACCTTAACAGATCTTACAGACAATATAAAATACGACTTTGTTTTTGCAAACGGTGCTTATACCTACACACCTGCCGGAGGTGAAGCAATCGGCAAAACAAATCACAGGTACAGACTTGAGATCACACGTGAAGGTGAAACCTATGCAGCCGAAGATTTGCTACCGCGCGTAGCAACCATCGATTCACTAACACTTGAATATAAACCCGGTGATGGTGATTTTGAAAAGGAAGGATTTTATGCCGAGTTGTATGTGCGCGATCTACCCGGTGCTGTGGATCATTACTGGATCAGAACAAACAGGAACGGAACAAGAAATACATTTCTAAATGATATGCTCAGCATTGACGGATCCTTTTATGCAGATGTTGCGGATGGATTTCTTTTCATCCCGCCATTGAGAGAAGGTATCACATCAGGAGAAAAGCCATATCAGAAAGGTGATGTTGTAAGTGTGACGCTAAGATCACTTACTGAAGGCTCGTATGTTTTTATGGAACAGGCATTGAAGCAGATCAGCAATGGCGGTTTGTTTTCAGAGGTATTGCAGAACGTTCCAGCGAATCTCAGTTCAACAACACCGGGCAGCACCAAAAAGATCTATGGTTGGTTTGGAACAGCAGGAGAGACCAGTAGCTCCATAACTGTTAACTGATCATTACTCACAGAGATCAGATTGCTGCATCCGGCGTGCCGTTATCGCTATTTTCATCATCTTCAGTTGTAGGTGGAAGCGCGATCACGGGACGCACAGAAAGCTCAACCGGCGTGATCTCTGTGAGCTGCTTCTTTATATAAGCCTGGCTCAATTGATAGATCCTTCTGCCTTGCGGAAGAAAATAACTTTCAAGGCTTCCCACTGCTTTATTATAATTGTTCACGGTATGCGAAAGGTTTTTACCGATGCCGACAAGGTGTTCCATCAGCGTCGCACTTCGTTCATACAGTGAAACCGCGGCAGTTCTTATCTCTTCAATATTTTCCATTGTCTTTAACTGGTTCCAGCTATAGCCAATGCTGCGTAGGATAGTAATGAGTGTTGTTGGAGTGGCAACGATGATGCGGTTGTTCAATGCTTCTTCCAGTAACCCCGGCCATTCCTGCAAAGCAGCCCCGAAAGAGGATTCTATCTGCATAAACATCACCACAAAATCGGGGGCATTATCAAACTGGTCCCAATAGGCTTTCGCGCTTAACTGACGAAGGTGGATACGGATCGCATTCGCATGATTCTGAAGATGTCGTTTCTGAGCATCCACATCTTCGGTTTCAAAAATCTGCAGATAAGAGCTTAAAGGCACTTTGCTGTCAACAACCACCGATCTGTTACCTGGCAGTTTGATCACCATATCAGGCCGAAGCTTTCCGGAATCGGCCTCTGTTGAAACCTGTTCCTGGAAATCACACTGATCGGTCATACCTGCAAACTCAACGAGTCTGCGCAATGCGATCTCACCATATCT
>JBEVNF010000138.1:0-3963 GCA_040508255.1 Flavitalea sp. | reverse complement strand
CCGATCGTTTTGTCATGCTGCTTTAATTTGATATTGCAAAACACCAGGAAACCCTGGTTGAATTTCTCGGGGTTAAGTACCGCAATATATTTTTTGATATACCCACTGCTCTCAAGTTTTTTCACTCTTTGCAAAACAGGTGACGGAGAAAGGTTAACCTTTTTTGCAAGCTCTTTGATCGTGTGACTCGAGTCGTTTGCAAGTATCTTCAAAAGTTTACGATCAATAACATCTAAATCTTCCATAGAATTATTTTCTATTTGAATCTCAAAATTACCTATAAAACAGCATAAAATGCTGTAAGGAAATGAAAAATAGGTTTATTCACCGTTTATTACGTTTGATATGCGATTTAATATCTGGATCTGTAGCTTTATAAGGTTTTAAACACCGACTTAAGGGATCAAACTCATCATTAAAAAGTATTTGTAAAAGGTAACCGCACAACGCGGAATTAAAAGGGAATCGTGTGCAAATCACGAACTGTCGCGCAACTGTAAGTAACACATACAAGGTTTTTATCAAGCTATGTCCACTGTAAGCCGTGGCTGACGGGAAGGACGATAAACGCCGTTACAAGTCAGGATATCTGCCTGGATCAAAGAAATGAACAATGAGTTTCGATACAGATCCTCGAACGATTAAAAATTTAAAAGATGCAAACACACAACCTCGGTTACCCGCGAATAGGTGACCAAAGGCAACTGAAAAAAGCCTCTGAACAGTATTGGGCCGGTAAGATCGGTCTGCACGAACTCAATGAAGTTGCAGCAAAGATCAGGGAAGAAAACTGGCAGTCTCAACTCGAAGCAGGCATCGACCTGATTCCATGCAACGATTTTAGTTTTTATGATCAGACATTGGATATGAGCCTCTTGTTGGGCGCTGTGCCTAAACGTTACGCTGCCTTACAAAAAGAAGCAACTCCCACCCAACACACAGATCTTTTGTTTGCAATGGCAAGAGGTTATCAGAAAAATGGTCATGATCTCACGGCGATGGAGATGACGAAATGGCTTGATACAAATTATCATTATATCGTACCTGAGTTTTTTTCGGATCAGCAATTCAGCATTTTCTCAGAAAAGATCTTTAGTGAATTCGAAATAGCAAAAGCAACTCTGGGTGCAAAAGCAAAACCAGTTTTGATCGGACCTGTGAGTTACCTCTTGCTTGGAAAAGAAAAGGAAGAAGGATTTGATAGAATTGATCTGCTTACAAGGTTATTGCCGGTCTACATTCAGATCCTGCAGAAGTTGCAGACTGCGGGTGCAGAGTGGATACAGATTGATGAACCTTGTCTAGTGCTTGATCTGAGTAAAAAAGAACAGGCAGCTTTCACGCATGCATATAAGGCAATCGCTAAAGAAGTAGCCGGTTTGAATATTCTGATAGCAACATATTTCGAAGCTTTGCTCGATAATACTGAGACCGCAGTAAACCTGCCTGTTACTGCACTTCATATTGACCTTGTACGTGCTCCTGAACAACTTGACCAGGTGCTGAAACTGGCACCTGCAAACCTGAAGCTTTCGCTCGGTGTAGTTGATGGACGCAATGTCTGGAAAAACGACTATGAAAGATCCATTCAGCACATTGAAAAAGCAGTTCAAATGATAGGCAGCGAAAGGGTGCTGATCGCTCCATCCTGTTCATTATTGCATAGTCCTATTGATCTCAAGCTGGAGACCAATATAGATCCGGAGATCAAAAACTGGATGGCATTTGCAAACCAAAAACTGAATGAAGTAAACGAACTGAGGCAGATTGCAGAAGGAAGTAAGTATCTGCTCGCTGCAAACAAAACAGCCATCGCTCAAAGAGCTTCATCCGGCAAGGTTCACAAGACTGCAGTTAAAGATCGTGTGGCTGGTATCAGGGATGGTGACTCAACTCGAAGCAGTGCTTTTGCAACCCGTCAGGGAATACAACGTGACCGGTTTAAACTGCCGGTATTTCCAACAACAACCATTGGTTCATTCCCGCAAACTGATGATATCCGCCAGTTAAGGGCAAAACTGAAAAAGGGCGATCTTGCTAACGAACAATATGAATCAGCAATTGAAAAAGCTACCATCGAAGCAATCCGCTGGCAGGAAGAAATAGGTCTCGATGTGCTTGTGCATGGTGAGTTTGAGAGAAATGACATGGTAGAGTATTTTGGTGAACAACTGGATGGGTTTCTTTTTACCAAAAATGGCTGGGTGCAGAGCTATGGCAGTCGTTGCGTAAAGCCACCGGTCATTTACGGTGATGTGTCAAGACCCGCGGATATGACGGTAAGATGGAGCAGCTTTGCAGCGTCACAAACAATAAAGCCAATGAAAGGTATGCTTACCGGGCCGGTCACAATTCTTCAATGGTCGTTTGTTCGTGATGATCAGCCCAGGGAGATTACTACAAACCAGATCGCTCTTGGCATTCGTGATGAAGTTGTTGCGCTTGAAAAAGCAGGTATCGGAATTATTCAGATCGATGAAGCTGCAATACGTGAAGGGCTTCCATTGAGGCTTTCAAAGCGTGCTGAATATCTGAACTGGGCGGTGCGCGCATTCAGGATCTCTGCCGGTGGTGTTCAGGATCAAACGCAGATCCATACACATATGTGCTACAGCGAGTTTAATGATATCATTGAACATATTGCTGCAATGGATGCAGATGTGATCACTATCGAAACATCCAGGTCACAAATGGAATTGTTACAGGCGTTCGCACATTTTGAATATCCGAACGAGATCGGGCCTGGTGTTTATGATATACATTCACCAAGGGTTCCATCAAAAGATGAAATGGTAGCATTGCTTGAAAAGGCTGCTGATTTGTTGCCTGCTCAGCATCTTTGGGTGAACCCCGATTGTGGTCTCAAAACCCGCAAATGGCCCGAAACAAAGGCTGCGCTTGAGAACATGGTTGCTGCGGCTATCCAGGTAAGAAAAGAAATTTCTGTTGCGAAGATCTGATGTCAAAAAACCGGGGCAACTTTGTCCCGGTTTTAAAACTTAATTATTGTTAAGATGTTTGCTCAAAAAATAAAAAACAGGGAGTCGGGAATAGTGGTCTACGGCATCACACCACCAAAATCTGAAACAACTTCGTTCCAGATGGCTTCCATTGCTGAAAAAACGATCAACAGGCTTATCCCTCTTGATCTTGATGCATTGATCGTTTATGATGTGCAGGATGAGAGCGCAAGGACTGCGAAAGACAGACCATTTCCCTTTCTCTCAGCGCATGATCCGCTTATGTATGCAAGCCGCTATCTGAATGATCTTGATGTTCCCAAGATCATATACCGGCCCGCAGGAAAGTTTACTCCTGCTGAGCTTTCAGAGTGGCTTTCCAAACTGGATCAACATCGGTTCCATCCGGTGTTTGTTGGTGTTCCTTCACCGGATTTCCCTGTAAAGACGAGTCTGCCTGAGGCATATAAAATCTTTATTGATCAGCAGAATGAATCAGTACTTGGCGCAGTTACAATACCTGAACGGCATGCGCAGCTAAAAGACGAACAACAGCGTATCCTGGATAAGTCAGATGCAGGGGTGTCGTATTTTATTTCACAATGTATTTTCAATCTTGAATTTGCAAAGCAGCTGATTGATGATCTGTTTGTTGTTTTTGATCGCGGACAGGCACCAACGATCATTTTTACGCTTACTGCCTGCGGTTCTCCGAAAACACTTGGTTTCCTTGACTGGCTGGGTATACATGTTCCTGAGCATCTCTCCGCTGAACTGCTTGCTTCAGAAAATATGTTACAGCGTTCCGTAGAGGTTTGTCTTGAAATCGCAAATGCACTCACTGAGCATTGCCTGTTGCGTGGTATAGCGTTTGGATTCAATATCGAAAGTGTAGCTATCAGAAAAGATGAGATTGAGGCTTCCGTGTTTATGGTGAAGGAGGTCACTCATCTGCTTGAAGAAAAAGGATTAAGAAAGAAATTCAAAGATCCTGCATTAAAAA
>JBEVNF010000055.1:0-5000 GCA_040508255.1 Flavitalea sp. | reverse complement strand
AATAATCAGGATACTTGATGAAATGGAAATAAGACTTGCAGTAAAGGATCAGGACCTGGTAGCTTAAATTCCGGCTTTAACTTCCAGCAGAAAGCCCTTGATCTTTTGCAACGACTGGATCATCGCAAATCTTTCCGGCGAACGTTTGTTCTTCTTTAAAAAGTCTTTCGCGCCTTCAATGGTTAATTTTCTTCTGCGAAGAAGATCGTGTATCAGGAGAAGATTTTTGATATCAACCGGTCTGAAATGTCTGTCACCTTTACGGTTCTTTCTTGGTTGGATAATATCGAACTCAGTCTCCCAAAACCTGAGCAGGGACTGGTTTACATGGAACATCTCTGCCACTTCACCTATCGAATAATATTGCTTTTGGAATAATTGTTCATCGGGTGGGATGTTTATGAGGTCTGCGCCTTCATCTATTGTTTTGAGTGATTTGCGGCCACGTGTAGACTTGGGTTTTGTTTCTGTATTGTGGGCGACAGCACCTTCATCTGCAAGTTCAGGTTCGTCGGAATGATCATCTTCAGTTTCATATGAATAATCGTTTCTGATTGAAGTGAAGTCGAGGATTTCTTCTTCGCTGTTTTCGTCTTGTGTTACAGAAAGTGGTTGTTGTATGATTGGCTGCTCTTCAAAGATTTCCTCTGAATTAATTGGTTCATCGATTGGAGGATGATCAATTTGAGTTTGGCGGGCATCTGGCAGGGTTTGTTCGCCATTGTTATCAGCAGCAAAGAGATCACTTTCGTCTTTGGCTGCGGATCTTGATTCGGCGGGCTTCTTCAGAGATTTGATCCTTATACCAACGCCGGCATTCTCAGCAGATTCCTGCTGCTCGTTGAATTCAAATGTTATCTGTGAATACTGCTTTGCCATATCCGGGATTAACACCAAATATCGTGCTTAAAGGTAAATGGGTAAAATTTTAGGTGTTGAATGTTGTTGTAACTGCAGTCTTTTAACGGCTATGTTTCATTTCGATTGATGCGTCTGAGCGCATGTTTTCCGGATAACCGGCTAACGTTTTGAGACCACAAAATCAGCCTTCAAAAATGTTGAAAACATGTGTATTTCAGGGATGTGTTCTGAAAAAATAATTTCAAGTGTAAATGTCTGATTATTAGGATTAAAAAACGGTTCAAAAACCATTTTAAATGCGGTTTAAAGCTTGAAATTTCTTAACTTCGCACGAATAATTCTCACCTGATTTTTTCAATAAAATATGACGACAGAAACTAACGAAATTCTGGCTCCCGCACCGGCAGGTTATGGAGCAGATAGTATCCAGGTATTGGAAGGTTTGGAAGCCGTAAGAAAACGACCCGCGATGTATATCGGGGATATCGGAGAAAAAGGTTTACATCACCTGGTGTATGAGGTAGTTGATAACTCTATCGATGAAGCTTTGGCGGGATATTGCAAGAACATCATTGTAAATATCCATGAGGATAATTCAATTTCAGTAATTGATGATGGTCGTGGTATTCCAACAGGAATGCATCAGAAGGAAAAACGCAGTGCGCTTGAAGTTGTAATGACTGTATTGCATGCGGGTGGAAAGTTTGATAAAAACACTTATAAGGTTTCCGGTGGTTTACACGGTGTGGGTGTGAGTTGTGTGAATGCACTCAGTTCATTACTGCATGTAACGGTTCAACGTGAAGGAAAGATTTTTGAACAGGAGTACCGTATAGGTGTACCGCAGTATCCTGTAAGGGAAATCGGTACAAGCGACATAACCGGTACTACAGTGCATTTCTGGCCGGATACATCAATCTTCATTGCGTCTGTGTATAAGAAGGACATACTGGAAGGTCGTCTTCGTGAATTGTCTTTTCTTAACAGGGGAATTGCGATCACATTGAATGATCTGCGTGAAAAAGATGAAGAAGGAAATACTTACACAAAGCAATTTTATAGTGAAGGTGGTATCGTTGAGTTTGTTGAAATGCTGGATTCAAATGCAGGTCGTCAACCTTTATTGCAGAAAGTAATTTTTGTAGAAGGCAGAGATGAATCGACAAATGTGAATGTTGAAGTTGCAATGTCATATAACAGCAGCTACGCAGAACATATTTATTCTTACGTAAACAATATCAATACAATTGAGGGCGGTACACACGTATCTGGTTTCAGACGCGCGCTTACGAGGGTATTTAAAAGTTATGGTGAGAAGGAAAACCTTTTTGAAAAGGCGAAGGTAGAGATTGAAGGAGATGACTTCCGTGAGGGTATCAGCGCCGTGATTTCGGTTAAGGTTCCTGAACCGCAATTTGAAGGACAGACTAAAACAAAACTGGGAAACAGCGAAGTGATGGGCGTGGTAGATACTACAGTATCGCGCGTATTGCAGGCTTTTTTGGAAGAAAATCCTAAAGATGCCCGGAACATCATCCAGAAAGTTATCCTCGCTGCACAGGCCCGTGCTGCTGCTAAAAAGGCGCGTGAGCTGGTGCAACGGAAAAGCGTACTCAGTGGTGGCGGTTTGCCCGGTAAACTGGCAGATTGTTCTGATCGTGATCCTGAACGTTGTGAATTGTTCCTGGTTGAGGGTGACTCTGCGGGTGGTACTGCAAAACAGGGCCGTGAGAGAAGTTTCCAGGCGATTTTGCCACTCAGGGGTAAAATCCTCAATGTGGAGAAAGCGATGGAGCACAAGATCTATGAGAACGAGGAAATCAGAAATATGTATACTGCACTTGGGGTAACGGTGGGTACACCTGAAGACCCCAAGGCTCTCAATCTTGCAAAACTTCGTTATCACAAACTGATCATCATGACGGATGCCGATGTGGATGGTAGTCACATCGCAACACTGATCCTCACTTTCATTTATCGATACATGAAAGAAATGGTTCAACAAGGTTATGTATACCTTGCTCAACCTCCTCTATACCTCGTTAAAAAAGGTAAGGAACAAGCATATGCCTGGAATGAGGATCAACGTAAAGCATTGGTTGAAAAGCTTGCTGGTGCAGGAAAGGAAGACAGTGTAAACATCCAGCGTTATAAAGGTCTTGGTGAAATGAATGCAGAACAGCTTTGGGAAACTACCATGAATCCTGAAACCAGAACGCTGAGGCAGGTAACTATCGAAAGCGCCACAATTGCTGACGATATTTTCAGTATGCTGATGGGTGATGAAGTTGCCCCAAGGCGTGAATTTATCGAGAGCCATGCGAAATATGCGAAACTCGATATTTGATGGCATTATTTTGGTATCTCTAGGCTATTGAAATAAAGTTGCTTTGCCGGATGGTTGAAAATTTCGAACTAAGAATGAGGAATTTCAGACCTGAGGGGGCTAAATTTGAAGTTTCAACGATTTACTAACCATTTAAACAAACGATTATGT
This sequence comes from Flavitalea sp., assembly GCA_040508255.1. Classification (GTDB taxonomy): domain Bacteria; phylum Bacteroidota; class Bacteroidia; order Chitinophagales; family Chitinophagaceae; genus DATHKG01. Next base: position 1,642 of record JBEVNF010000055.1, on the reverse strand, counting down.
CAGAAATAACGCTCACAGCATACAACGTGAAAACAAAGGAAAAGAATGTTCCGATAGTTGATGCGGTGATTACAAAGACTGCCAAAGGAACTTACATGGCTCAGGGAACTGACGGAAAGGGTAATAAACTTACCACTCTCCTCGGCGAAGCAAAAGCCCTCGCAGCTATCAAAGAAGGCGTTGCAAAACAGGGATGGTAATTTTCTCCCTGTAAGAATATTCTGCCATCCATTCGTTAATTTAAGCGAATGGATGGCTTTTTTATTTGCGCACCGGATCAACATGTTCAATCTTTCATGAAAAGACTAACGATCATTGCTTCCTTATTGTTTCTGTCCGGATACTGGAATCTGACTTCAGCGCAAAACAATCCATACTTTATGAATGGTTCAGCAATACAGGAAAACTGTAATTGCTATACCATTACACCAGACGTATTGGCTCAATCTGGTTCTGTCTGGAACGTTAACAAGATCGATCTCCGCAATTCATTTAATTTTGTGTTTGATGTTTTTCTCGGGTGTACTGATTCAGATGGTGCTGATGGAATAGTATTCGTGCTACAACCAATCAGCGTGAGTGTTGGCACGAGCGGCGAAGGGCTGGGATTTCAGAACGTATCTCCATCCATTGGTGTTGCCATAGATACCTGGCAGAACACGAACAACAATGATCCCTATGAAGATCATATAGCGGTACATCGCGACGGTGATCTCGATCATAACTCGGCAAACAATCTCGCGGGTCCCGTATCAGCAATAGAAAACAATCCGAATATCGAAGATTGTAAACTGCATTCATTCAGGATCAGCTGGGACGCAACTACCAAAGTACTCAAGGCACAGATTGATGGAGTTGATCGGGTTCAGACAACAATAGATCTTGTACCGGATGTATTCAGAAATGACCCGATGGTATTCTGGGGTTTCACAGGTTCTACCGGTGGATCAAAAAATCTTCAGCGATTCTGTACTGCATTAAATGCAAAATTTACTTTACCTCCTGATCTGAATACCTGCTTTCCCGTTACACTTGCATTTGCAGACAGCTCTTCATCATTTGGTGCAATCTCGCGCTACGACTGGGATTTCGGCGACGGAACCAAAAGCGACCTGGCAACTCCGATTCCTCACACCTATGCACAACCTGGCAACTATGATGTTAAGCTGAATATACTTGGTGCTAACGGATGCTATTCAGACACATTTCAGCAACGGATTGTGATTGGCTCAGATCCTATGGCAGCTTATACTCTTGAACCAGCAATTGTATGTGATAGTATCCCCGTATTTTTCAGGGATCAGTCGACCGTTGAATTCGGAACCATCGACAGGTGGGATTGGGCGATTGATGGAACTGCATACTCTGCTCAGTCACCCGGACCAATACAATTCGATAATACAGGTCCGGGAACTTCATCGCTACGGGTTTATACACAGGAAGGTTGTGTATCCGAACTAACTTCAAAAGATTTCCAGGTTTATAAGACTCCGTCAGTCATGTTTGTTGCTGATGATATTTGCATTGGCGATCCATCATTTCTGAATGGTGTGAATCTGAATCCATCAGTCAGCATCGCCAGATGGAGCTGGCAATTTGGAGATGGCGGCGGATCTTCTGCTTCTGCAAACGTTAGTCACAG
>JBEVNF010000022.1:0-8206 GCA_040508255.1 Flavitalea sp. | reverse complement strand
AAAGCGATCAACGCTATTCAGAGCGGTCATTTTAAATCTGGTATTCTGCCGGTTACGATTGATGAAGTTTACCTAGATGAAAAAGGAAAAAAGCGTACCAAATCCTATGTGGTGGATACTGATGAAGGTCCGCGTCCGGATACAAATGTTGCCGCTCTCAATAAACTCAAGCCCGTCTTTGCTGCAAAAGGCAGTGTAACGGCAGGTAATTCATCACAGACTTCAGATGGTGCTGCCTTTGTGATCGTAATGGGAGAAAAGAAGATGAAAGAACTTGGGCTTAAACCTATCGCGAGATTGGTTGCCTGTACTTCTGCGGGCGTTCATCCGAGGATCATGGGTATTGGTCCGGTTGAAGCGGTTCCAAAGGTGCTGAAGCAGGCAGGAATGAACATGGGTAATATTGACCTGGTCGAGTTAAACGAAGCATTTGCTTCACAGGCGCTTGCCGTGATCCGGAAACTGGAATGGGATCCATCGGTTGTAAACATCAATGGAGGTGCTATTGCATTGGGTCACCCGCTTGGATGTACGGGAGCAAAACTTACTATCCAGATAGTAAATGATATGAAACGTCTTAATAAGAAATATGGCATCGTGACCGCGTGTGTTGGCGGCGGACAAGGTATTGCCGGTATCATTGAGAATTTATGATCTTATCAACTCTCCTTAACAAAAGGAGAGTTGACTTCGTTTTCTACCATCCCCCGGTAGCAAAACTACGCTTCCTCAAATCTTCCTGTTATATGGCAACATATTTGCCTGTGTTCCGTTAAACCATAGAGTGTTTAAGCAGTCAGTACCCCTGCATTAAGCAACTCAGATCCAAAACAATTCCTATGGACAGAAGAGAATTTCTCAGCTGGCGGAAACGGGTCCGTGCTGCAACCCCTGCTTATGAACCAACTACCCGTCAGGTTTTTACAGGTCTTGATCCTTATACAGGACCATGGACAAAGACTGAAGTTGTACACCTGCTCAAACGCACCATGTTCGGTGCAAAGATCGATGACGTAAATTATTTCAGTTCACTTCCAATGGCGCAGGTTATTGATGAGTTGCTTGCTTTGGGTGCTGAGCCTGCACCTCCGGTAAAGAACTATGATAATAATGGAATCCCGAATTCGGATCCTGATTTTACGATACCGCAGGGTTCAACCTGGGTAAACATTGTAAGTCGTGATGGTACTGTAAACAGTAAAAGGATCGGTTCGTGGAAGAGTTGGTGGATGGGACTGATGATCAATCAGCAACGAAGTGTAAGAGAAAAAATGGTGTTGTTCTGGCACAATCATTTTGCGACCGAATCAACAACCTACGGACATGGCACTCTTGGTTATCTGCACAACAAAATGTTACGTGCTGATTCAATTGGCAACTTCAAAAAACTGGTACGTGATGTAACTATTGATGCAGCGATGTTGCGATACCTGAACGGATATCTGAACACCGATACTGCGCCAGATGAAAACTATGCAAGAGAACTGCAGGAGTTATTTACTTTAGGTAAAGAAAACAATCCCAATTATACAGAAGATGATGTTTATGCAGCGGCCCGTGTATTAACCGGCTGGCGGATTAACCCTGTGGATGAATCAGTTTATTTTGAACCGTTGCGTCACGATAAAAACGGAAAAACATTTTCATCTTTCTTCAACAATACCACTATTGCAGGAAGAGCAGATGCGACAGCAGGTGATGAAGAGCTTGATGATCTGCTGGATCTTATTTTCAGTAAACAAATTGAAGTCTCAGAATTCATAGTGAAAAGACTTTATCTCTGGTTCTGTTATTATACCATTGATACGAACACGATGGATACAGTTATCAAACCGCTGGCACAGCTTTTCCGTGACAGCAACTGGGAAATTGAGCCGGTATTAAGAACATTGCTCAGCAGTGAGCATTTCTTTGATCCATTGAACCAGGGATGTTTTATCAAGAGCCCGATAGATCTTACAGTGAGTACATTAAGAGAGTTTGATGTACAGTTCCCGGTTTCATCAGACTATGTGAACAATTATTTTATGTATGAGTTTGTGCGTTCAGGCGCTTCGACAATGCAGCAGAATATTGGTGATCCGCCAAGTGTTTCAGGCTGGCCACCTTACTACCAGGTACCACAGTTTTACGAGATCTGGATCAACTCGGATACATTGCCCAAACGCAATCGTTATACTGATATGATGATACTCACAGGCTATACAAGAAACGCACAGAAAATAGTGATCGATCCTGTAGCATTTGTTAAGAAATTATCGAACCCTGCTGATCCCAATATCTTATTGAATGAATCGCTGATGATTCTCTACCGGGTACCCTTATCCGAAAATTCAAAAGGCATCATCAAGAAACAGATACTTCTTACGGGACAGGAACAGGATTATTACTGGAGCAATGCCTGGAACGCTTACCTGGCCAATCCTTCAAACATGACCAATTATCAGACGGTATATACAAGGCTACGCGATCTGTATAAATACCTGATGAATCTTGCAGAATATCAACTGTGCTAACAACCTAAATCCCAATCCTATGTTGCGTAGAAAATTTTTAAAGACCGCGTTACCTGCGTCTGTAACCATACCCTCTTTGCTGAATGGTATGTCTGTAAAGGCATTCACGCAGGAGTCGCCGCTTGTGCAAGCCCTGCTTGGCGGCACTGAAACAGATAAGGTGCTGGTGCTTGTTCAGCTAAATGGCGGAAATGATGGCCTTAACATGGTGATACCACTTGAACATTATGGAAACTATATTAATGCAAGAAAAAACATAGCTATACCGCAAAATAAAGTGCTGCCACTTGCGGGTACCGTAAAAACCGGGCTCCATCCTGCGATGACGGGTATGCAGACTTTATACAATGAAGGAAAGGTTAACATCATACAGGCAGTAGGTTATCCATCGCCAAACTTCTCACATTTCAGGGCCACAGATATATGGATGACCGCTTCTGATTCTGACCAGGTGCTGACTTCAGGATGGGCGGGCCGTTATCTTGGTGTTGAATATCCAAACTTTCCAAACGGATATCCAAACACACAGATGCCTGATCCGGTTGCCATACAAATTGGTTCAGTAACCTCGGTAACATTGCAGGGACCATCGGTAACTATGGGGATGAGCATAAGTGATCCTACAAGCTTTTATAACTTTCTTGATGGTGTTGAAGACCCTGTTCCTGATACACCATGGGGTAAGGAGCTTGCATACATAAGACTGGTTACTGAACAAACCCAGATCTATTCCGCGGTGCTTCGTGATGCCGCATCAAAGGTTGCGCAGCAGGCAAGTTATCCATCGGATAATTCATTGGCAGAGCAATTAAAGATCGTGGCAAAACTTGTGAAAGGTGGATTGAAAACACGGATCTATATGGTGAGTACCGGTGGATTCGATACACATGCGAGCCAGGTGAATCAGATCGATACCACAACCGGAACACATGCCGCTTTAATGGGGCGTGTATCCGATGCAATCAAAGCATTTATGGATGATCTGAAATACCTCGAGGTTGATGACAGGGTAGTAGGAATGACCTTCTCTGAATTTGGAAGAAGAGTAAAATCGAATTCAAGTTTTGGTACCGATCATGGTGCTGCTGCACCGGTGTTTGTATTTGGAAAAAATGTTCGTTCAGGTATAACCGGCAACAATCCGGCAATACCGGTTAACGCTGCAAACAATGACAATGTTCCTTTTCAATATGATTTCCGGAGTATCTACGCTTCCATTCTGAAACAATGGTTTTGTGTGAATGATGTTGATCTGCAAACCATCATGCTTAAGAATTTTCAGGAGATACATCTTTGTATCAATGCCGCCTGTAAAACAACGGGTCTCGAAGAAATCGTTCGTGGCTCAGGTGAGGAACTGATAACAAACTATCCGAATCCTTTTGTTGATAAAACGACTATCACCTTCCGCACTAAAGGTGGCCACACGTTGATACAGGTTATGGATCAGATGGGAAGGGTGATAAGAGTGCTTACAGACAAGGAATATATTGCTGGTGTTTATTCTGTTTCATTCGACAGTCACGGTCTGCAGAACGGTGTATATTATGCGAGGTTCCAGAATGGTGCCCTTCAGCAGGTGAGAGCGATGTTAAAAGTCAGGTGACGAGTACATTTGAGCGATTTTGAATCAACCTTAAAATTTCATGAATCTGCGCCTTCATATAGTAATAAGTTCTATATTGCCGGGTGCAAGGGTAGCTGCTTTGTTTTACCTTTATAGTGCTTATGATTAAACTGTACATAACCGACGACCAGGAACTGTATTTGGAAGGACTCACCCTGTTATTGAATAAGCAGGAAAATATTTCGGTATCTGGTACTTCGCTTTCAGGGCATGATCTTCTGCAAAAGCTTCCTGCACTTGACGTAGATATTTTATTGCTCGATGTTCACCTGAATGATATCAATGAAGAAGATCTGATCGTTCAGATCCGTGCGATCCGTCCTGATATCAAGATCGTTTACCTCACCATGATGCGTGGAACAAGATTCATCCACAAACTCGCCAAACATAACATACAGGGCTATGTGCTGAAAAACGCATCCATAGATGAATTGAAAGAAGCGATCCATGCCGTTGCCGGCGGCGGAGAGTATTTCAGCAAGGAGATAAATATCGCTGATACAGATCAGGATTTTCGGTTAACCATTACCGTTGATGATAAAAAGGTAGATGAAATTCTTTCAAAAAGGGAGATTGAAATACTTGGGCTGATCTGCAAGGAGTATAGCAATGCTGATATAGCCGGCAAGCTTTTCCTGAGCATCAGTACCGTTGAAACGCATCGCAAAAATCTGATCGCAAAGCTTGGGGTGAACAACACTGTTGGCCTGGTAAAATTCGCACTCCGGAACCGCCTCATCGAATAAAGCTCACTAAAAATTAAAAAAACGGGGTTAACTTGGTATGCAATTGAAACACGTTGAAATACCTTATCGTTTTATTCACTGCCTTTCTATCCCTTAACTCTTACGCCCAGGTTGATACCAATTACCTGAAGCTGCTGTATGATCATTGTATTGATCTCAATGACGACAAAAAGGACTCTCTTAAAATTTATACCGACCTTATTGAGCAGCAGTCAAAGGCTCTGGGTTTCGAAAAGGGAAAGGTTTTCAGTTCCCGGCTGAAAGGGATTTACGAAGAACTTTCCGCCAACTATGATGATGCACTATCGCATTATCTTATCTCACTTTCAGAAGCACGAAGATTAAAGTCGGTTGAATATGAGATCAGTGCGCTGAGTGATCTTGCAATACTTTATTATAATCTTAAAGAGCCATACGAATCAAAAAGGTTTTACCTGCAAACCGTTGAACTGGTGAAAAAGAAGGGTGAGATTGGCACGATGGTAGGTACCTATACCAATCTTGGCGTGGTCTACATGCGTCTCAACATGTACGATAGTGCGGAATACTATCTGAATGAAGGTTATCGGATTGGCAAGCCTTATGAAGACAGGCTCGATCTCAGTACACTTTATAACAATCTCGGAAACGTAGCATTCAATAAGAAAGAGTTTGAAAAGGCACTTGGATTTTTTCGGGATAACCTTGTACGGCATGAACAACAAGGTAATATTGCCGGATACTGGACCGATAACCTGAACATCGGAGATGTGTATGTTGAACAGAAAAAGTTTGATTCAGCACAATTTTATGCCAACAAGGCGGTTCGGCTTGCTGAACAACTTGAATCGAAAAGCAAACAGGCAGACAGCTATGCACTGCTTTCAAGACTTGCCGAAGGACAAGGTGATTACAAGGACGCTCTTGAACGGTTAAAAAAGTGGTATAAACTGGATACGTCTGTATTGAATGGTGATACTTATCAGACTGTTGCACAATTACAGGAGAGATTCAATGCAAAAGAACGCGAGAATCAGAACCAGATCCTTCAGTTGGAAGTAAAAAGTCAAAAGCTTTGGTCGCGCGGACTTACTATTGTTGTTGTAGCTCTTACAATTACCGGGGTGCTTGCTTTTGTTTCCTTTATTAAAAAAAGAAATTCAAACAAAAGATTAAGAGCGACCAACATCCTGATGAACAAACAGAATCAGAAACTGGCGGAATTGAATTATGAAAAGAAATCGCTGATCGGCATTGTATCGCATGATCTGAGTACCCCGTTCGCTACAATTCAGATGTGGGGTCAGATCCTGCAGGGAACAAATGGAAGTCTCGATGAGGAACAACAGAAGGCTGTGAACAGAATTTTGCAGGCAAGTAAATACGGTGACAATCTTATCAACCGGATACTTGATGTTGAAAAAACGGATATAGTTGATCACAGGATTGAATTCAAAGACTTTGATGTAACAGCAACAGCGAGGGAAGTTGTTGACAATTTCCTGGTGCAGGCAACTGCAAAGGACCTGAAGTTTCATAGTGAATTTCCATCGCAGCCAGTGATGTTGTTCAGTGACGAACAACTTGTTCAACGTATACTGAGTAATCTTGTTTCCAATGCAATCAAATACACTCATAGGGGTAAAGAGATCTGGGTTACTATCCAGGACGATTCCGGGTCTGTTAAAATCACTGTAAGCGATGAAGGCATAGGGATCCAGTCAGCAGAACTGCCTTTTCTGTTTTCAAAATATAACAAGTTGTCATCTAAGCCCACTGATGGCGAACACAGCACCGGCCTGGGTCTAAGCATTGTGAAAAGAATTGTGGAGGAGTTGAACGGTAGTATCGATTGTAAAAGTGAACCGGGACGAGGATCTGTTTTTACAGTTGTACTGACGAAGTAATGTTCTGTATATGATTTTTTCTTCTGATGTATACAATACGGAAAACATCACAGCGTTTATGCAGTTACTAACCCAACAACGAATATGCGAGGCCCCGCTCATGCGGGGCTTTAATTTTTTTAAGTGTATTTTTGACTAAACCCTTTTCATGGAACTTTCGATCACTACACCTGCGTTGTTGTTTCCTGCAATTTCATTGATGATGCTCGCTTATACCAACAGGTTTCTTGCGCTCGCGAGTCTTATCAGAAACCTTCATGCCATTTATAAGAAAGAGCCTTCCGAAAAACATATTATTCAACAGATCAAAAACCTGCGGGAGCGTGTCCGTCTCATCAGATCAATGCAGGCTTTCGGAGTACTTAGTTTCCTGTTTTGCATCATTTGTATGTTCAGCATTTTTAACGGGTGGGAGAATGTAAGTTATGTGGTATTTGCTCTAAGCCTCCTGAGCTTCGGTGTTTCGCTGATTTTTTCATTGATCGAAATCGTTCTTAGCATGCGTGCGTTGGAAGTTGAACTCAGTAATATGGAAGACCTCACCAAGACAGGCTTCTTCAGAAACTTTTTGGGCGGAGATTAAATCTGATACCAGTAAAATTGCTTTATTTTTGGAAGCATCACTCTGTTAACAATTAACCGCCTGTTCAATGATCACACTGGTAATACCCGTATACAACGAGGCGTCTTTGATTTCTGAACTTTTCGAAAGATCGAAAAATGCCTTGTCTGAAATCACTGAAAATTTCGAGATCATTTTTATTGATGATGGCAGCACCGATTCAACGCTTGAAAAATTAATCAGCTGTAATGCCAGTGATAAACGGGCTAAGGTTCTGACTCTATCCAGGAATTTCGGTCACCAGGCAGCATACACAGCGGGTCTGGCGCATTCCAAAGGAGAATATATCGCAATGATGGATGGTGATCTTCAGGATCCACCGGAATTGCTCAAAAAAATGTATGAAGTTATTACCAGCTCTGATGTGGAAGTGGTTTACGGGAAGCGAACCAGGAGAAGCGAAAGATTTGTCAAACGGTTTTTGATCAGGCTTTTTCATAAGATCTTCAGGAGACTATCCAATCTTCGGAATATTGAGCAGGTTGGTAATTTCTCTTTGATGACCAGGAAGGCGCTAACTGCCTTTCTTTCGTTAAATGAAAAAAACAGGTATTTGCCCGGTCTTCGTTCCTTTATCGGATTTCCTCAGGGATATGTTGAGTACGACAGGCCCGATCGCACAGAAGGTGAGGCGAAAATGAGTTTTAGTAAGTTGATACTTCTTGCTTTCGATGCCGTCTTTTCATTCTCGAATATTCCTGTTAAGATTTGTCTTTACTCAGGTCTTTTCGGTATTGTCTTGATCTTCCTTGCGCTTTTATACATTTTGATCGGGAAAGTAACAGGCATGGCACCGATCGGTTGGTCAT
>JBEVNF010000548.1:0-12286 GCA_040508255.1 Flavitalea sp. | reverse complement strand
AGAGATGTCTATGCAGCTATGTCGCAGTCATGTATTTGCTAGCGGATGAGATTTGGATGAGGAATTGTAAACATTTGGGGGGCAGGTTGACGCTGTAGGTGGGCAACCTTTAATTCGGCAGATGTCAGTTGCGAGCTGGAAGAGTAATTATTATTCCTGTAAAACCCAACACCACATAAACTATGGAGGTCGGGAAGTGAATGTTCAATTTGGTTTTTGTTACATTACTGCTTGTACTATAAGGAGCGGAGTGAAAATCAGCGATGGAAAACACCTTCCCAATCGTTTCGCGATCGTGCTATACGCCAAATGAACTGCCGCAGCCACAGGTTTTGGTGGCATTCGGGTTGGAGAAAGAAAAGCCGCGCGCATTAAGGCCGTCCTGCCAGTCGATTTCCATGCCCACGAGGTAGATGCTGTGCGATTTGTTGAGGAGGAATTCGAAGCCTTCGAAAGCGAGCACCTCATCATTCTCTTTCTGATGATCGAAGCCGAGGATGTAACTCATGCCGGAACATCCACCGCCCTTTACACCAACACGAAGCTTTTTGGTGTTGTCAAAATTGGGATCGCTCATCAGCTTGCGGAATTCTGTAAGAGCTGATTCGGTAAATGACAGCGGCGATGTAGTAACTAGTTCCATGAGTAAAAAGAATTTGAATACAAAAATAAGCATTTCGCCGAAGTTGCGTTATAGGTGCGGTCATGTTTAACAATGGCCTGACAATCCTTATTTTTGTTTAATCTAAATATGCATCATGCAATTACCTACGAATCAACTGATCTGGCAATTAATTATAGCTTTCGCAATCGGTGGTACACTGGCTTATCTGTTCTGGAGACAAAGACAGGAGGCCCGCAGAGCGGCCCCGACACCCAGGACTTCCGTTAGCGAGGTTGCTCAAACTGACAACTCAACCCGTCAGCTGCAACTGCAGGCTTATGAAAGGATGATTCTTTTAACGGAGCGGATAGCTTTGCCTAACCTGATCAGTCGCCTGAATAGTACTGGTGGAAGTATCCGCGAAATGCAGATCACGCTTACCTCAAACATCAAACAGGAATTTGAATATAATGTCACCCAGCAGATTTATGTAACCGCTGAATCATGGGATGCAGTGCGAAATCTGAAGGATCAGAATACGATGATTGTAAACCAGGTGGCTTCTTTTCTGCCGCAGGATGCAAGTGGTCATGACCTGAATCGCGCGATCCTGGAAATGCTGGCGGAAAATCCAAAGGCTACGCTTCATAATATCGTGAGTGATCTGCTGAGTTTCGAAGCAAAAAAACTCATGTCTTAATAATTCAGATAACAGAATTTTTATATGAGAAGGATTGGCATTATGTCAATCCTTTTTGATTTACTATCTTTTCCGCCTCAAACCTTAACCTTTATACTATTTGTAATGCCGGAAGAGATCAGGAAACAGACAGAATCAGGAATCGAGATCAAACCTGTTTATTATGCCGCAGATGCTGCCGATTCAGAACAGGGCAAGCCAGGTGAATTTCCTTTTACCCGTGGTGTACAACCCGATATGTATCGTGGTAAACTATGGACCATGCGCCAGTACGCCGGTTTCAGTACGGCTGAGGAAAGCAACAAACGCTACCACTATCTTTTATCACAGGGCGTAATGGGATTGAGTGTGGCATTCGATCTGCCGACACAGATTGGTTACGATAGCGATCATGCACTTGCAGAAGGCGAGGTCGGAAAAGTGGGTGTGGCGATCGATACACTTGAAGATATTCAGACCTTGTTTAAAGGCATCGAGCTTGAGAAAGTATCAACTTCGATGACGATCAATGCAACGGGTTTTATATTGCTGGCTTTTTATATCGCACTCGCAAAGCAACAGGGGGCGGACATTTCAAAGATCGCCGGCACCATTCAAAATGATATCCTGAAGGAGTATGCAGCAAGAGGGACTTACATCTACCCTCCCAAACCTTCAATGCGTATTATTACTGATATCTTCGAGTATTGCGGAAAGGCAACGCCAAAATTCAATACGATCTCTATATCGGGCTATCATATCCGTGAAGCAGGAAGCACGGCGGTGCAGGAAGTAGCATTTACGCTTAGTAACGGTAAGGCATACGTGAAGGCAGCGATTGAAAAAGGACTTGATATAAATGTTTTCGGAAGAAGGCTTTCGTTTTTCTTCAACTCACATAATAACCTGTTTGAAGAAGCTGCTAAATTCCGTGCCGCACGTCGTATGTGGGCGAAGATCATGAAGGAGCTTGGCGCTACTGATCCAAAAGCAATGATGCTACGTTTTCACTCTCAGACAGGCGGTTCAACATTAACTGCACAACAACCACAGAATAATATTTCGCGCGTTACCCTTCAATCACTGGCTGCCGTGCTGGGTGGAACCCAATCGCTGCATACCAATGGTTATGATGAGGCTTTGAGCCTGCCGACTGAAGACGCAGCGAGGATCGCGTTACGTACACAACAGATCATTGCATTTGAAAGTGGTGTGCCGGATACAACTGATCCATTGGCAGGTTCATTTTATGTTGAATCAATGACCGATGAGATCGAGAAAAAAGCTTTTGAACTGATCGCGCTTATTGATTCGATGGGTGGAAGCGTTAGTGCTATTGAACAGGGATTTATACAGGAAGAGATCGCACGCAGCGCATACGAATATCAACGCTCCATCGAAACAGGTGAAAGGATTATTGTAGGAGTAAACAAGTTCCAGGCAAAGGATGAGCAGAAGATCCCGGGATTCAGGATCGATGACAGCATCCGGCAGGTACAAAGCGAAAAGCTCAAAGCTTTCCGTCACAATCGTGATCATGCAATCTGCGACAAGCTTTTGCAGCAATTGATCGATTGTGCCAATGGAGACGAAAACATCATGCCTACAGTTATTGAAGCGGTCGAAAATAAATGTACACTTGGTGAGATTGCAGATACACTGCGTGAAGTTTGGGGTGAATACAAATAATTATCGCTGCCAATGAACCTGATTCCCGGCATCACAAAAAATGAAAATGATCTTCATCAGATTCTTGCACTCCAGGAAAAAAATCTGAAGCAAAATCTTAATGATGATCAGAAAGCAACTGAAGGTTTCCTGACCATGCAGTTCAGTTATGAGCTCATGTATAATCTTCACAAGCTGGCTCCTTCGATAGTAGTAAGAGATGGAGATAAGATCATTGCATATGCTATCGTGCTTATGAAAGAAGGTCGTGACTTTTATACTGATCTTGAAGAAATGTTTGTGAACCTTGAAAAGCTGCACTGGAAGGACATTTCACTCGCATCATATAAGTTTTATGTGATGGGCCAGATTTGCGTGGATAAAGATTATCGTGGTAAGAATGTGTTCGCGATGTTGTATGATGAGCATCGTAATATTTATAAGGATCAGTTTGATTTTATTGTGACAGAGATCTCTACCAGCAATGCAAGATCAAACCGCGCGCATGAAAAAGTTGGTTTTGAAAAACTCGGCACCTACCGCGATCATCTTGATGAATGGAATGTTGTGCTCTGGGACTGGAGTTGATAACGCGGGATTGCTTATATTCGGTAATAAACTTTCTGCATGAAGATATTACGTTTTTTAAGCATCGCAGTTTTACTCACTTCGTTTAACACCGGTGCGGTTCACGCCCAATCGGGACTTACAACGCTTGCCGATCAGAAGGCAAAAGCAATTCTCCCCAAATTAATTGAATGGCGCAGATACCTGCACGAGCACCCTGAGCTTTCAAATCGCGAAGTAAAAACCGGTGAATATATTGCCGCACATCTGAAAAGTCTCGGACTTGATGTAAAAACCGGTGTTGCAAAAACCGGAGTGGTTGCAATTCTCAAAGGCGGCAAACCCGGTCCTGTTATAGCTTTACGGGCAGATATGGATGCGCTGCCGGTTAAAGAACGTGTTGATGTTCCTTATAAATCATTGGTGACTGCAGATTACCTGGGACAAACAGTTCCGGTTATGCATGCCTGTGGTCATGATACGCATGTGGCGATGCTGATGGCAACCGCACAGGTGCTTACCGAAATGAAAAAAGATGTACCAGGCACTATCAAATTTATTTTTCAACCCGCTGAAGAAGGTTCTCCCGGTGATGAAGAAGGCGGCGCACCTTTGATGATCAAAGAAGGTGTGATGGAGAATCCGAAAGTAGATGTGATCTTTGGAATACATATCAACTCTGCACTTGAAGTTGGAAAGATCAGGTATAAGTCGGGCGCGTTTATGGCTTCTTCAGACTGGTTCTCAATCAAAGTAAAAGGAAAACAAACACATGGTTCAACACCATGGACCGGCGTGGATCCAATATCCGCGGGCACACAGATCATTAACTCGTTGCAGACGATCGTGAGCAGACAAATGGATCTTACAAAGGCACCTGTGGTGATCACTGTTGGAAAGTTTCATAGTGGTTTAAGGAACAATATCATTCCGGAAGAAGCAATGATTGACGGAACGATCAGAACACTGGATTCTGCGATGCAGCGCGAGGTTCATGAGCGCATAAAATTTGTAGCCACAAAAGTTGCCGAATCATCCGGTGCTGTTGCCGAGGTTTCAATTGATACAAAAACACTGGTTACTTTTAATACCCCATCGCTTGTTGATAAGATGTTGCCTTCGCTGGAAGCGGCAGCAGGAAAAGGAAACCTTATTGCCGGAACATGGACGACAGGTGCTGAAGACTTTTCATTCTTTGGTGAAAAGACCCCTTCTTTCTTTTTCAATGTTGGTGGTATGCCCAAAGGAACTGATCCCAACAAAGCGGCTCCACACCATACACCCGATTTTGTGATCGATGATAGTATGCTGGATGTTGGTGTAAAGGCATTTTGCCATCTTGTATTTGACTACGCAAAAAAGTAAAACGGTCTTAAAATAATAACCCCCGATAAGTCAGATGCTTACCGGGGGCTATTGCTATGAAAATCAATTATCCTTTTTTCACTTCTTTCGCCCAGGTGTCTTTAAGAGTTACTGTTCTGTTGAACACCACTTTCTCCTCTGAGCTATCCTTATCCAGGCAGAAATAACCTTTCCTAATGAACTGATAACGCTCATCAAATTTTGATTTTGCGAGCGAAGGTTCTGCGTAAGCAGTTGCGATCACCTGTAACGAATCAGGATTCATGTATTCTTTGAAGTCACCTTCCTCGGACGATGGATCTTCAGCATTGAACAGACGATCATAGATGCGTACTTCACAGTTCACAGCTTCGCGGATGCTTACCCAATGCAGGGTTCCCTGTACTTTCAAACCTGAAGTATCCGAGCCGCTCTTGCTTTCAGGAATATACGAGCAGTGAATAGCTGTTACCTTTCCATCTGTATCTTTCTCCACAGAATCACACTGAATGATGTAGGCGCTTTTTAAACGGACCATCTTGCCGGGTGCAAGCCGGAAGAATTTCTTTGGAGGTTCTTCCATAAAATCTTCACGTTCGATATAAATCTCATTGCTGAAAGGAACATCACGTGTGCCGGAGTTTGGATCCTCAGGATTTTCTTCACTCGCGAGCATTTCAGTTTGTCCTTCGGGATAGTTTGTAATAATAACTTTCACCGGATCAAACACTACCATTCTTCTCAAAGAGATTCGGTTGAGATGTTCGCGGATACAATATTCAAGCAAAGAGAAGTCGATCATGTTATCACGTTTGGCAACACCGATCTTCTCGGCGAACAAACGGATACTCTCGGGAGTGAAGCCACGACGACGCAAACCACTGATGGTTGGCATACGCGGATCATCCCAGCCTTTCACGTGTCCTTCATTCACCAGTTGAAGCAGCTTACGCTTACTCATAACCGTATAAGTCATGTTCAGACGCGCAAACTCATATTGATGTGAAGGGAAGATCTCCAGCTTTTCGATCAGCCAGTCGTATAGAGGACGATGCGGAATAAACTCAAGCGTACAGATACTGTGCGTGATCTTTTCGATCGAATCACTTTGTCCGTGCGCAAAATCATACATCGGGTAAATGCACCATTTATCACCTGTACGGTGATGATGGGCATGTTTGATACGATATAACAATGGATCCCGAAGATGCATGTTTGGGGCCGCCATGTCGATCCTTGCCCTTAAAACCTTGGCGCCATCCGGATACTTGCCCGCACGCATATCAGCGAACAACTGAAGGTTCTCTTCGGTCGTACGGCTGCGGAACGGACTATCCTTGCCGGGTTCGGTAGGCGTGCCTTTGAGGGCCGCTATTTCCTCAGCAGTTGAATCATCAACATAGGCAAGGCCTTTTTTGATCAGCTCAACAGCATAGGCGTAAAGCTGCTCAAAATAGTCGGAAGCGTACAGCTCCTCCGCCCAGTCAAAACCGAGCCAGCGGATATCATCTTTAATACTTTCTACGTATTCGGTGTCTTCTGTAACCGGGTTGGTATCGTCAAAACGGAGGTTGGTTTTGCCGCCGTATTTCTTTGCCAGTCCAAAGTTGAGACAGATCGATTTTGAGTGACCGATATGCAGATAACCATTGGGCTCCGGGGGAAACCTTGTTACGATTGATTTATATTTTCCATCCTGCAGATCCTTTTCAACGATCTCTTCCAGGAAGTTGAGTGACTTTTCTTCTTCTTTGATGCTTTCAGCCATAGCGGCAAATTTAGGAAATTTTGGCTCTTGACGATGAAGAAAGAGCGGGATAAGGCAGGTGCAAAAAAATAGAGAGCTGTACTCCTACAGCTCTCTGAACAAATAAACAATTCCTATGAAATTTTGAGATACTTTGATGATGTAAAAGTATAATGCAGGTGTTGGAGTTTCAAGTCTATTCGATGGTTGATGTGTTTTGAGCGATGAATGCAATGTTTAGAGGTTTAGGTGCTGTTTTGTGCCGCTGCATTTCCTTCGCAACATCTTTGCTCAATTTATAAAGTTGGTTCTTTTTCGCCCGGAATTGAGGCGTCAGAAAACAGCAACCAAACCACTAAACGAGTCTGTGTTCGAAAAGTAAATTTTGAATGGGTTGATAATGGGTAAGATTAATTATGTGGAGGTAGCAGAACTATAGGCGCAAAAAAAAAGCGCCGCACAGAAGTGCAGCTCTTACCACTAAAAACTTAATAAAGAAAAAATCAGGGGGTACGGATATGCATCAAAGATATAATCCGTGTTCCCCGTCTCATAATTTACTCGATCAGTGTAAAGGAAGTTTCGCCGAATGATCTGAAAACTTCGACGATTGGAAAATTGTCAGATAACAGAACGTTGTCCAAACAATAAACTACCTACACGCACCATGGTACTCCCCTCCTCTATTGCTATTTCAAAGTCGGCGCTCATACCCATGCTAAGGGTATCAAATTCGCTCTTGCGTACAAGCTTGCGTCGGCTATCATCGAAGGCCTGTTTCAAAACCTTGAACTCGCGGCGCACATCATCCATGTTTTCGGTAAAGGTAGCCATGCCCATCAATCCGCAAACGGTGGTGTTTTTGATCTGGTTGATCAGCTGTAGTTTTGGAATATCGTCTATGATACTTTGCAATTCATCATAACTTAAACCAAACTTGCTCTCCTCCCTGGCGATATGCATCTGCAGGAGACACTTAATGTGACGATCATTTTTGACCGCCTGGCGATCGATTTCCTCAAGCAACTGGTAACTTTCTACCCCATGTATCATGTAAACAAACGGAGCGATATATTTAACCTTGTTGCGTTGTAAATGACCGATAAAATGCCAGCGGATATCCTGTGGTAATAAAAGTTGTTTCTGGATCAGTTCCTGCACATAGTTCTCTCCAAAATCCCTGTGACCCATGTCATAGAGTTCCTGGATATCAGCCACCGGTTTATTCTTTGACACCGCCACTACCGTCACATCCTTTTCTGCCGAAAGTTGAATCAATTCCCTGTATGCTTCCAGATTTATACTCATATCAAACTGAGATTTTATTCCATTGTATTGATTGCAATTTCCTGACCAGCAGCCAGGATCCGATAGCGGTGAAGGCCGTAACCCCGTAGAGAAACCAGATCTTCCCGACAATAAAAAAATGCAATCCTACCAATACCCCTATTACGATAAACTGAACGATAATGTTCAAAAACTTGCCCGATTGCTGTTTCACATTTGGCTGCCGGGAAAAAGGGAGAAAATGCTCTGAAAGATTTGCGACCGCAAGAATACAAAACAGGCTGTTGAATAACCCCATCAGGAAATCGTTGATCACAGATGATCCCCACACAAATATAGCAACTGCGAGAAAGAAGAAATAGACCGGGAAGAAAAATTTGACCAGCATAGCCTTCAATGAACCGGAAATGATCTCGCCCGGGCGCGCAAGTGGCGGAGCATGATAAATCCATGATGCCTGGAAGTTCTCACTGAACCCTAAAAGGGACACTGCCGTATTTACAGTGAACATTGGCAGGTACATAAGTATGATGAACTTATTGGACTGCGGAAGCTCCTGCATTACCTGTCCCATATTCTTACCGCTATTAAATACAAAAATAAACAGCAGAACGGGGATATAGGCAAGCGATGGATAAAACTGTAATCTGAATGATTTATCGCGTCCAGTGATCCGCCAGGTGTTGGAAAAGGCAGCTCTTTCAACAGCGGAGCGGCTGATCAGCCTTCCAAGGGCCGTCGATATTCCCGGAGTTGTTTTCACTACCGAATCAGATATTCTTACATTTTTTTGCCCGGTATTACCAAGCGCATCAAGCTGCTTTGCAAAATTTGGAGCAAGATATTTATTCATCGCCCAGAAAAGCAGGATGGGAAATGAAACAGCCAGTATAAGCATGATCGAATGTTGCGTGTCATAGATTCCGGCAGAAACTGCCTCTATGGCGATTGCCATCCAAACCGGGGGCAGCAGCCACGAATACCAGGCCGGATGATACGTTGCCTCCAGATCCACGATATCTATCAGTCGCGGTACAACCTGGTAACCTGCAACAAAAAAGATGGTCATCGCGATCTGGAAATTGCTGACGATATCTTTTAATTTTTGTTCATTGCTGTATCGCAATACAAGCAGATAAAGTATATAGGTGAGTGACACGGAGAACAATACTGCAAGCTGCGAAGTAAGTATCATCATCGATCCCACCACAGGACCCTTGACAATGAAACCAATAATAACAGGAATAACACTGATCGAAATACTGAACTGTACAAGATAGATCAGGATATGGATCAATCTTGCCATAAAAAGAGTTTTACCGTTTACCGGTCTTGGCAGGATGATCTGGTTGTCTGCGGTATCAAGTAACACCGAAGAAAAATCTGTGATCAACGTCATGGCCATCATAAAGATCACAAAAGCATGAAAGATCATCATTGCCGGGATAATCGGCAATTGTACAATCAGGAGACCTGCAAAACCGCCCATGATCGTGTACATCAGCAAGGTCCAGGTCATCTGGCTGTTATTCTCCTTCTGGTTTTTCTGACGCCATGAAACATAGACCCGTCTGGAGTCCATTAACAACTTTAGTTCGACGATAGCATACAACAGACCGGTATCAACACCCTGCTTCCTGAAGACCGGAGCAAATAACCTGGCGAAACGAAGCAATAGTTTACCCATTTGACAAACTTTTTAGAATGTCAACAAATTCACCTGCTGTAGAAGTATGTTGTTCATCACCGGTAAGTGCCGTAAAAATATTTTCCAGCGAACCCTGGGAACCGGCTTCCTTTAATTGCTCAAAGGTTCCATCTGCAATCACCGCACCCTGGTTGATGATCACGATGCGATCACTGATCTTCTCAACCACATCCATGATATGTGATGAATAGAATATCGTTTTACCCGCAGCCTTTAACTGTGCAAGAATTTCTTTGACAAGTATTACCGCATTTGCATCAAGACCACTTAAAGGTTCATCAAGAAATATGATGGAAGGATTATGTATAAGACCGGAGATCAGCAAGACCTTCTGACGCATACCCTTGCTGAAGCTGTTCATGCGCATGGTTCTTTTATCAGCAAGTTCAAACAGCCTCAACAGTTCGATTGCTTTTTGAGTGGTGTTTGAATCATCCAACCCGTAAAGTTTTCCTACAAAAGAGAGATACTCCATTGGAGTGAGTACCTCGTATAATGCAGCCTGTTCAGGTATGTAACCTATTCGTCGTTTTACCTCGATGGAATCTTTTCTTACATCAAAACCCAGGATAGATACTTCACCCTCAAAATCGCTGATAATGCCGGTTAAGATCTTAATGGTAGTGCTTTTACCTGCGCCGTTAGGACCAATATAGCCGACGATCTGGCCCTCATCAAAGCTGAGATCAATTCCTTTCAGAACGTAGTTACCGTGATATTGTTTTTTTAGATTGGATAGGTTTATTATACTCATTTTGATTATTTCAGGATCGATCTGCTTATAACAATTCTCTGCACTTCACTCGTGCCTTCATAGATCTGTGTGATCTTGGCATCACGCATCAGGCGCTCAACATGATATTCCTTCACATATCCATAACCACCATGGATCTGTACAGCTTCAGTTGTCACCCACATAGCAGTTTCTGACGCATATACTTTAGCCATTGAGCTGCTTAAAGTGTAATCAAGTTGGTTATCTTTTTCCCAGGCAGCACGCAGACATAAAAGTCTTGCTGCTTCGATTCTTGTTGCCATATCAGCGAGCTTGAACTGAATTGCCTGGTGATGCATGATCTCTTTACCAAATGCTTTTCGTTCTTTTGAATATTTCAACGCAAGTTCATACGCGCCACCCGCGATTCCGAGCGCCTGTGAGGCAATGCCGATACGGCCACCGGCAAGCGTTTTCATGGCGAAACCAAAGCCTGCACCATCGTCACCGATACGGTTTTCTTTTGGCACCTTTACATCATTAAAAAGAATGCTATGCGTATCACTTCCCCTTATACCCATCTTGTTTTCCTTTGCTCCGACTGTAACACCTGGTGTATTCTTTTCAACAATCAAAGTGTTGATCCCTTTGCTTCCTTTCGATGCATCGGTTTGCGCCATCACCAGGTATACCGAGGCTGAATTACCATTCGTGATCCAGTTCTTCACACCATTCAAGAGATAGTGATCACCTTTATCTTCAGCAATGGTTCTTTGTGAAGTTGCATCACTCCCGGCTTCCGGTTCACTTAAAAGAAATGCACCTATATACAGTTCATCATCTTTGCTGCCCTGCGCAAGCGGTTGCAGATATTTTTGTTTCTGAAATTCATTGCCAAACTTTTCAAGGCCCCAGCAAACAAGCGAATTGTTTACACTCATCGCCACACTTACACTTGCATCGATCTTGCTTATTTCTTCCATGGCGAGCACATAACTTACAGTGTCAAGACCACTGCCACCATAAGCCGGATCGACCATCATACCCATGAACCCAAGCGAAGCCAGTTTTTTTACCTGTTCAGCCGGAAATTTCTGGTGTTCATCACGTTCAATTACGCCGGGCAGGCATTCTGATCTTGCAAAATCCCTGGCGGCATCGCGTATCATTTTTTGTTCTTCTGTTAATTCAAACTGCATATTCGTAGTTTTACCAAAGCCTCAAAATAAGTGAATTCGCGGCAAATCAACCCATGAAAAATTATCCCTTAAATTCGGGTCACAGAAAGGAAATTTATGAGTAACCAGCAGACTACAGGTATACATGTAACATCGGAGATCGGAAGACTGAGAAGATTGCTTGTGCATAGCCCCGACAGCGGGCTCGGAAAAGTGGTACCATCGAAAGCGCAGGACTGGCTTTTTGAAGACATTGTGCATCTTGATACGATCCGTCGCGAAGAATATGATTATTATACAAAAATCCTTCTTTACTTTCTTGACCCTCAAAAGATCAAAGGCAGACTGAACGAGATAGACTCAGTTGAAAGTAAACGTGATTTCTACAAACCTGAACATGCTAAGTTCTTTCAATCGCAGAATGTAATTGAACTGCAGTGGTTACTTGCTGAGATCCTTGAAGACAGGGAGATCAGGTTGAAACTTGTGGCATCAGTTTGTGCCATTGAAAGTTGTTCTTATGAGATAGAGCAGCAGCTTGCGTCCTATCCACCTAAAACACTCGCAAAGATCTTTATCTGTGGCTCCATCAGTGATGATCAGATGTTGTTTCCCCCAATACCTAACTTTATTTTTACAAGAGATATTGGTATAGTGATCAACAAATATGTGTTGCTGAACAAACCGGCAAAGCAGGCAAGGATCAGGGAAGCACTGCTTATGAAATATATTTTCTTTAATCATCCTTTTTTTAAAGAATACCGTGAGAAAATAATTGAAATTCCTGAA
>JBEVNF010000540.1:0-5493 GCA_040508255.1 Flavitalea sp. | reverse complement strand
CAGAATTTATTGTCGCGTGAAAATCGGCACACTGACTGATCTTGAACAGACTGTTTTAAAAACGATAGGTCAGGATCATCTTATTTCTGATGATGCGAGTGAAATCAAAAACCCTGGCACACGCGGCCAGCGTTGGGCAGATAAGATCGCTTCGTTTGGCGGTAGCTGGAAATTCATCTCAATCTTCGCGTTGTTCCTCGCCGGCTGGATGATCCTGAACATCATATTTCTTCGGAAGGAAGCATTCGATCCCTACCCTTTTATTTTGCTGAACCTGATACTTTCCTGTCTTGCAGCCATACAGGCGCCGGTAATAATGATGAGCCAGAACAGGCAGGAAGAGAAAGATCGCGAACGTGCAAAAAACGACTATATGATCAACCTGAAAAGCGAAGTAGAGATCAGGATGCTTCACGAAAAAATTGATCATCTTATTATCAATCAGCAGGAGAACCTGCTGGAAATACAGCAGATCCAGGTTGACATGATAAAAGAATTAATGGAGAAAATGGACGGTTATCAAAAGAAAGACTGAGCTCGCTTACACTTAAACAGCTTCTGCATTAACCGGCTACCGGGTAACTCTCTACCAAATTCTGCTTAACCAAAAATCTAAATGGAAATACCATAGTCGATCGTCCCATACTTCCCCAAAGTATAATCCTGATACGCCACACCAATTTCGTCAGAAGTATTCATCACAAACGGACCATGCGCCACAATCGGTTCTTCATAAGGAGCACCACCAAATAAAATAATATCAGAAGGGTCCGGGTTTGTGTTTACAAACTCTAATGAACCCGCTTTTCTGTCGAACTCAATAAATTCACCCGGACTGAATTTTTCATCATTGATCATTGCCGGAACATTTACCGGAAATGCAGCCAGTTCAAACTTTTCAGCAAAATCGATACTGAGTTTACCACCGGGATCCAGGTGAATATGATAAAGAAGTTGCTCAGAGTAAGCAGGGATCACTGATTGCAGATCCTCATATTTGCCGGCAATAACTTTTATCCAGCCATCACCACCGGGTAATTTTTTATACTGAACATCCTTGCCCTGAATAGAAAGATAAGATGGCTTTTCAAGTTTAATAGCCGAAGGAAGATTGATCCAGAACTGAAATGCATGTATAAGTTTTGAGTCTGTAAGCGAATCAGCATTCAGTGTTTCATCATGTATAATACCGTTACCTGCCTTCATCCATTGTACGCCACCAGAATGAACCGTGGCCGCATTACCAGCGCTATCAAAATGTGCGGCTTCGCCATTCAGAAGATAAGTAAGTGTTGCAATTCCTCTGTGAGGATGCGCTCCTGTTCCCTGTTTGTTCTTCTTCTTTTGGATAGTGGGAAGGATATGATCTAGAAATACAAACGGACCTACAGCATCTGCATACCTATTTGGTAAAATACGATTGATCTTTATATCGCCTATATCCGCACTCTTGCCGGTTGTTGAAAAACTACTTTTCTTTTTCATCATTTTGATTTGATAAGAGGGATCAGCTTTGTGCCAATCAACTCAATTGATCGCATTAACTGCGAATGCGTAAGACCAGCATTATCCATCTGGAACGTAAAGCGATCTATACCACCAAGCGCTTCACTATGTCTTAATAATTTTTCAGCAACCTTGTCAACTCCACCAACGGCCAAAACTCCACGTGGCCCGATCAGATGATCAAATTGACTTTTCGTCACCGGCGGCCAGCCGCGCTCGCGTCCCAACCTGGTCCACAGTTCTGCATAGCCCGGAAAATAATCAGCAACAGCAGATTCATCGCTTTCACCAACAAATCCTGGTGAATGCAATCCAACCTTCAATATCTCCGGCCCGAATCCCGCTTCTTTACCAGCTTTACGATACAGATCAACAAGTGGACGAAATCGTTCCGGCTCACCTCCTATAATGGCTACCATTAATGGAAGACCCAAAGCACCCGCGCGCACAAATGATTCCGGTGTACCACCAACTCCCAGCCAGATAGGAAGCTTTTCCTGCACCGGTCTTGGATAAATTGGTTGATCCCTCAACGCGGGACGAAACTTACCCGACCAGGTTATGAATTCTTTCTGCCTGATCTGCAGCAACAGATCAAGCTTTTCTTTAAAGAGCGCGTCATAATCATCAAGATTGAACCCGAACAACGGATACGCCTCTATTGCCGACCCACGACCGACAACAATCTCTGCGCGACCTTTTGAAATAATATCGAGCGTGGCAAAACTCTGGAATACACGAACGGGATCAGAGGTACTCAACACACTAACGGCGCTGGTTAACCGAATGTTTTTAGTTCGTCCTGCAGCTGCCGCAAGGATAACTGCAGGTGCGGAATCAAGAAATTCTTTTTTATGATGTTCACCGATGCCGTAAATATCAAGTCCTGCTTCATCTGCCGCCACAATACGTTCGAGCAATTGCTCCATTGCATCCTGGCTGCTCAGTGATTTGCTCCCGTACATCGCCGATGCGAAACTATCTATACCTATTTCCATAATTTTCCTTTTGCTGATCTGGTGTTAATAATAACTGCACTTAAATGTTGATATTCTGAAAGCCAACACCGGATATTTCCCGTGCTGGTTTGAGATGTCAATGTACTTCAGTTACAGGAGTATTCAATAATTGGGGTTCCCACATAAATGATCATTCACCTATAGCAGTGATAATCTTAATGTTCCCTTTGAGAATTTTTGAGACAGGACAGTTCTCAGCAATACGGATCAATCTTTCCTGAATTTCCGCGGGGGGCTGATCGAAAAAACTGATCTTTCTTTCAACATGTGTTATTGTTTCATCATTCACGATCCTTTGATACATGTTTGCAGAAACTTCTACACCCTGGATGTCCAACCGTTTATATTCGATATACATTCTTAATGTCGCGATAGTACAGGCAACCAGTGATGACAATAACAAAGTGAAAGGATCTGGTCCTGCATCCTTTCCACCAAATGTTTCAGGCTCATCTGTGATCAGTGATCCGTTGCGCCATGTTATTTCGGTCCTGTGTTTTTCACCGGAGAGTTTTCCCTTAACCGGATGCTCGAGTAGATATTTCACTGCTGTCCGGTTTGATCATGGCTTTTGATTGTCAAAGCACCTGACGGACATTTGGCCACCTGGGCCATAAGCTCCTCTTTGGAAGCATTAGCAACACGGATCCATGGTCTCGCTTTGGGTCTGTAAACCAGCGGTAAACTCATCACACAAACACCGGAATGGATGCAGAGTTCAGGCTTCCAGACGATCGAGATATCTTCTTTGGGATATTCTACTGTTGTCATAAAGCAAATTTCCTGATCTGGAGAGATGCAATTGACGACAAATGACTTAAAAAAGAATAGACATTTGTCTACGTCGTGGTAAGGGATTATTTCTGCATAAGATTTCTTCTTACCCGACTGAGAGTATCTTTTGTGATACCAAGATAGGATGCAATTATATGTTGGGGAAACCGACCGACCAGCTCAGGATAGCAGTCAAGGAAATCAGTGTATTTTTTCTCAGCGGTCCCACTGATCGAAGATGTGAGGCGACGTTGGTTTGCGATATTATTTCTTTCGTCAAGGCGGCGGGTAAGCTCAACAAATGCCGGCGACTTACTTATCATCTCAAGTGCCGATGCTCTTGTAAGGATCAACATTTCTGTATCTTCCCATGCATCAATATTATAGGCGCTCGGCGTGTTCATCACCCAGCTTTCTCTATCACCCATCCACCAGTTTTCAACGCCGAGCCTGATAATATGTTCGACACCCTTTTCGTCAACAGTATACTGACGCATTGCACCTTTTACAATAAATCCAAAATACCTGCAGCGCTCACCTTCCTGCAGGAAATAT
This sequence comes from Flavitalea sp., assembly GCA_040508255.1. Lineage (GTDB taxonomy): Bacteria > Bacteroidota > Bacteroidia > Chitinophagales > Chitinophagaceae > DATHKG01. The sequence continues at coordinate 1,639 of JBEVNF010000540.1, read as the reverse complement.
TGTCTCTTCCTCAGTTTTAATGGCGCCAGAACTTCTTTGTATAAAAAAACCTCTTCATCGGTAACCGGAACAGAGTGAAAAGTTTTCAGGTATTCCAAAAAAGCTTCGAACATAAGTAAGATTGAGGTGCGAAAATAAGTAACTATTACCGCTTTTTATTTCTCAATGATACCAGAGATAAGATTGATACAGAGCGCAACTATGATCGCATTGAAGGCAAAAGATAATAATCCCTGTATGAGCGCAATTCTTCTGAGTCTTGCGGAACTGATCTCCACGTCAGAAACCTGGAAGGTCATACCGATCACAAATGCGAAATATGCGAAATCGAGATAATCAGGTTCTTCATCACCGGGGAATTCAAGACCGCCAAATTTTTCAGCCTTGTTTTGAAGATCTGTTTTTTTCTCATTCGCACCAGGCTGGTAAAAAAGATGCGCATATCGAACTGTGAAGATCGTATGAATAAGGATCCAGCCCATAGCTACTGATGAAACTGAAAGGGCAAGGTGAATATAATAAGCCCCACCGGTTTTGGAAGGCAGTGACTTGAGCATTAACACAATCGTCAGTAAGCTAACGAATGCACTGAGAAGAACGATCAGGAAGATCACCGGCCGGCTGGAGTCCTGCATCCTGGCAATTTTGGTGATCTCATGTGGTTTTGCTGAAAAGAATGTCAGCCAGTATAGAGTGGAAATCGAGACCGATACACCAAGCCATACAACCATGAACTGCATGGATGCAGATGCTTTATATGCCAGCACGTACATCAGAATACCAATAACACAGGCAATGACTAACCTTGGCGTTGCACGCATCTTGTGAATGCGCGCGAGAAGACCCTTTGTAGGCATTCTTATTTTTTCCTAAACTTAGATATTATTCAGACGGCGACCAACGATGACGTTTCTTTTTGATCCGGCCACCACCTATAAAAAAACCAGCCTTGGTGCCAAGATATCCGTTTTTGGATGCAATGGTGGTTCCGGGATAGTAATGATCGGGAATCTGTGTTTTCGGAACAAAATTATATTCGAGACCAAATCTGAAATGCCAGGTTTCAAAACCTACTCTTGCCATAGCACCCAATACAGTGCTTTTAGCTTCCGCCAATTTTTCTTCCATCGCATTTGTAACTTCTGTTCTTGTAAAGTACAAACCAGCCCCACCACCGATAAAAGGGCGAAAAGCAGTGTTACGTGTGAAAAAGTAATCGGCGGTTCCGAGTATAGAAAGTGCACGTTTTAAATCTGAATCATACTGCCGTTCGCCATCGTTCACCGTGTAATCACGCACTCCGAACGAACCTTCAGCACGAAGACCCACCGCAAGCGATTGCATAACCGCGTACTTGGGTTCAGCTGCAACGAGCAGCCCTGCTCTTGTTCCCGGGCCATCGGGCATCACAAATCCCCAGCTGAGATCGGTTTTGAATGGTTTGAATTTCTGTTGTGCGTTAGCTGAATTTGCATTGAGGACAATACCAAAAACTAACAAGCGTAGGTATAAGGGTTTCATAGGTCGCCAAGATAATACCTAAACCTGAGTAATAAAATAGCCGCTAAAGAACGGCAGGAATTATATACTTCAACAGAAATTCAAAAGGAAGTTTGCCTCTCCAGTTCCCATAGTTGCT
>JBEVNF010000505.1:0-3264 GCA_040508255.1 Flavitalea sp. | reverse complement strand
ATATGCCCGCGCGAACAGGAAGAAAGAAGCCGCTTACAGGCCCAAAAGGGATAAGCCGCTCGATACTACCGCAGGAAAGGATTCATCGAAAAATGCAACACCGCCACGGTTGTTGCCTGACAGATCAAGAACGCTTGGCGGTGCGCTGAAAAAAGATCAGAAATAACGGATTAAATGCTTGCTCATGAATAAGATCGTAAACAATGCTGAAGCTGCTGTTGCTGATATCTCAGATGGCAGTACGGTGATGCTCGGTGGATTTGGTTTATGTGGCATTCCTGAAAACTGTATTGCTGCGCTTGTAAAGCTTGGTGTGAAAAATCTTACCTGTATATCAAACAATGCCGGTGTTGATGATTTCGGGCTTGGGTTGTTGTTAAAGACAAGACAGATCAGGAAGATGATCAGTTCATATGTTGGTGAGAACGCTGAGTTTGAACGACAACTGCTGAGTAATGAACTCGAGGTTGACCTGGTGCCCCAGGGTACACTGGCAACGCGCATACACATGGCCGGTATGGGTATTCCTGCATTCTTCACTCCCGCGGGTTACGGCACTGAGATAGCTGAAGGAAAGGAAGTCCGCGAATTCAACAACAAGATGTACCTGATGGAGGAAGCATTACATGCTGACTTTGCCATCGTGAAAGCGTGGAAGGGTGACCGTTATGGAAATCTTGTATTCCGCAAAACCACCCGCAATTTTTCAACTTCAATGGCCCGGGCAGGAAATGTCACAATCGCAGAGGTTGAAGAGATCGTTGAACCCGGATTGTTGGATGCTGACAGCATACATGTACCGGGAATATATGTGCACCGGATTTTTGCAGGTTCGCATTATGAAAAGCGGATCGAGAAACGCACTGTCAGAATTGAAAAATAAAAACTTCGTTCATGCCACTTGATAAATACCAGATTGCAGACAGGATCGCCGGGGAACTGAAAGATGGAATGTATGTTAACCTTGGCATTGGTATACCAACGCTGGTTGCGAATTATATTCCTGAAGGTTTATTTATCACGCTTCAGTCAGAGAATGGGATGTTGGGTATGGGTCCATATCCGAATGCAGATGATCTTGATGCAGATCTTATAAATGCCGGCAAGGAAACAGTAACACTATTGCCAGGCGGCAGTTATTTTGACAGTGCCGAAAGCTTCGGGATGATAAGGGCGGGTAAGGTTGATCTTACAGTGCTTGGTGCCATGGAAGTTTCTGAGAACGGTGATATTGCAAACTGGAAGATCCCGGGCAAGATGGTGAAGGGGATGGGTGGTGCGATGGATCTTGTGGCCAGTGCAAAGAACATCATCGTTGCTATGATGCATTGCAACCCTAAAGGCGAGTCCAAATTATTGCCTGCCTGCACATTACCACTGACCGGGGTAAGCTGCGTCAAACGCATTGTAACAGATCTTGGCGTCCTTGATGTTTTACCAGGCGGTGAAGGATTCAGATTACTGGAGTATGCACCGGGTGTTACCATAGATGAGATCAGGCAGAAGACTGCCGGAAAGCTCAGCATTGCGGATGATGTACATGAGATAGTGTTCTCCTGAATTAATCGATGAGATTATTCTTAACAGCGTAAAATACCAGGCCGGCGGTGTTCTTGGCACCGAATCTTTCCATCAGCCTGTCTTTTATTGCTTCAACTGTTCTCGGACTCACTTCAAGTTTTTGTGCGATTTCATGGGCCGTGAATTCCATACAGATGTATTTGATCACGTCACGTTCACGATCACTCAGTGTAACCTCACTCGTTAGAGTGGGAACCACCTTTTGTCTTGAATGAGATTTCTTGAGGAGTATTCGGTTTACGAAGTTGTTGAGATAGTAACCTTTGGTCATTACTTCCATGATGGCTGTGCGGATCTCAGCGGGGTCGGCACTTTTGAGAAGATAACCATTTGCACCGATCTCCATCATATGACTCACGAAACGTTCGTCTTCATACATGGTGAGTGCAATAATATGAATCTTCGGGTATTGTTTGGCAACCACCTTGGTAGTTTCGATCCCATCTTTCTGAGGCATCCTAAGATCCATCAGTATTACTTCAGGAAGTTCTTCTGCCTGCGGAAGATTATTAAGCAGCTCCTGACCGTTTTCGGCCTCGAGTACAAACTTGATATTGGTATAGGGGCGCAGTGATAGTATTACACCTTTCCGGAATATCTTGTGATCATCAGCGATAGCAACTTTGATAGGACCCATATTAGTTTTGATATTGGCGAATTAAAAGTAAGCAAAAAAAATGTTCGCCCGCCTGCTGAAAACGAAGTTGATACGAGAGTAAGTGAAAACCTTTAACCGGCGCGAACGATATCGTCATCACCTTTCGGGATCTCTATCGTCACCTTGTAGTAGGTTTGCGACATATCTTTTTCGAAGTAGATCTGTCCATGCACAAGCTTCAGCCTGCTCTGAATATTCTTGAGACCCAGTCCCACATTGCTTTTGTTGAGCTTTTCAAAATCTGCCTGCGTGATCCCTTTTCCGTCATGATGGATCCTGATATACAGGTTTGGTCCGTTCAGATTCTGCGTAAGATGTATAAAGCTCGAGTTACTGTGTTTAAGAATATTATTTACAAGTTCCTGAATAACCCGGAAGATGATCAGCTCCTGATCTGCGTGGAGGCGTTCCCGGTAGTCATGAAAACGGCAGCTTGCATTCATGCTTCCTGAACCACTTATCTTCTGGAACAGATCATTCACTGCAGACTCGAGCCCAAAGTTTTTGAGGGTAGGGGGCATCAGGCTATGTGAAATATTCCTGATCAGTTGAATGGTATCGTCTATGATCTGTTTGGCATTATAGATACTCTGAAGCTGTGATGATTTGTCGAGGTTGACCAGGTTCTCGTTCAGGTATAGCCTGGCCGTAGCCAGCAACGGTCCAGCGTCGTCATGCAGATCAGCCGCAATACGCTGGCGTTCTTCTTCCTGCAACCTGATAGAAGCATTGAGCAACATCTTTTGTTGTTCCTGCTCCATCAACTGGAGTTTTCCCTGGTAGCGTATCACCTTCCGCTGGTGAAAAATGATAAAGACGATCAGCCCGATGGTGAGCGCAAGCATCCCAATGGTACCAAAGAAAAGGATTGATGGACTGCCAGGGTCAACGGGTGATTGTAGGAAAATCATTGAATATTGACAATGTTATTGATATGGTGAATTTAAGGGGTTGCTATTATTGCTTGAGTTTTTGTTTCCGATTCCTATAACGAAAGCAATAGTGAAAATGATATTTTTTAGAAT
>JBEVNF010000495.1:0-4375 GCA_040508255.1 Flavitalea sp. | reverse complement strand
GGAAAATGCCAGCTTCAATAATGCACAGAATAAGATCAAAACGCTGAAGCAACAATACGATGAGGAAGCGAAAAAAGATAAATGGGAGATGTTCATCTATCCTGTCTCAAGGTGGCGCCTGTATTCGAGTTTTACAAATGGTGTTGAAGACAATGGCGGAAGGATCACTTTCATCAAACTCTTCGCAACCATTGCAGGTTTTATCCTTTTGATAGCCTGTATCAATTTTATGAATCTCAGCACCGCGCGTAGCGAAAAACGCGCGAAGGAAGTAGGTATTCGAAAGGTTGTGGGCGCCCATAAATCTTCGCTGATCGGACAATTTATTGGCGAATCCGTCCTGATCTCATTTATAGCTTCCTTGTTTGCGGTTGCAATCGTACTGATCAGCCTTCCCGGCTATAATACATTAACTGATAAAAAACTCTTTATAGACTTCACAAGCGGTTATACATGGCTTGCGGGTATAACATTTATATTGTTTACAGGCCTGCTTGCCGGAAGTTATCCTGCCTTTTTCCTTTCATCGTTTCAACCTGTGAAAGTTCTGAAAGGAACTTTTAAAAAAGTTAATGCTGTGATCAATCCAAGAAAGGTACTTGTAGTTATACAATTCAGTTTTGCAATCATCCTGATCATCTGTACCATCATCGTTAAACAACAGATCGATTATGCACGCGAACGTGAAACAGGATATAACAAAAACAATCTCATTCATCATTCGATTACGGGCGACATTGAAAAGAATTATCAGCTTATCAAAAATGAACTACTACAGTCGGGAACAGTGGTGTCAATAGTAAAAACCAATTCACCGATGACTGAACAAGGGAGTGATGGCTGGGGACAGGAATGGGAAGGAAAGGATCCAAATGATAAAACAGATTTCTCAAGATTTGTAGCCGATGATGGTCTTGCAAAAACAGTGGGTCTGAGTTTTGTTCATGGCCGAGACTTTGACCTCCGGAAATTTCCGACAGATTCAACAGGTATGATCATAAACGAAGCGTCGTTGAAAGCCATGAAGTTTAAAGATCCCATTGGCAAGATTGTAAAAGATAATGGAATAGAGTTTCACATTATCGGTGTAATTAAAAATTTCATTGTAACCTCTCCGTATGAACCTGTGCGTCCGATGCTGATCGCTGGTGCAAGGATGAACTGGTTCTCAACCATCACGATGAGGTTCAACGAAAATCTTTCAACTTCTCAAAACCTGAAAAAAGCAGAAACGATCTTTAAAAAATACAATCCGGAGTATCCGTTTGATTACAAGTTTGTTGATGAAGAATATGCACGGAAATTTGAAAATGAACAGCGCCAGGCAACGCTTGCCGGCTTGTTTGCGGGACTTACCATCTTTATTTCCTGTCTCGGATTATTTGGTCTTGCAACCTATATGGCCGAAAACAGGATCAAGGAAATTGGTGTAAGAAAAGTTTTGGGAGCATCTGTAACCGGTATCACTGCTTTATTGTCAAAAGACTTTGTGAAGCTTGTGATCATTTCGTTCATCATCGCTGCACCAGTGGCCTGGTGGGGTATGTACACCTGGTTGCAGGATTATACCTATCGGGTTCCTATTCACTGGTGGGTGTTTGCCTCGGCATGTTTCCTGAGCGTTGCGATAGCGTTGATCACGGTTAGTTACCAGGCTATACGTGCTGCAATGGCGAGCCCGATGAGGTCGCTGCGCTCGGAATAAAAAACGCTCAACGTCCTGTGAAAGCAATCCGGATCGCCGCGAAGGTGGCAGGTAAGATGAGTCTACCACAACCAGCTGTTGAAAATCCAACGGCACCATTCCGGTGCCGTTTTTAAATATCATTAAAAGCTTCGTCGTTAGTTACTGGTATCCTTTCGCCTGCAACTGAAACAATTCAGCATATCTGCCGTTTTGCGCGAGCAGATCAACATGGCTTCCGGCTTCGATCAATTGTCCTTTTTCAAGCACGAAGATCCTGTCTGCCATACGAACCGTTGAGAACCTGTGCGAGATCAATACCGCAGATTTACCAAGCGTAAGCTCAGCGAAACGTTGAAACACTTCGTATTCGGCTCTTGCATCGAGAGCACTGGTGGGTTCATCCAAAATCAGCAGTTGAGCATCTTTCATATAAGCCCTCGCAAGCGCGATCTTTTGCCATTCACCACCACTCAATTCCACGCCATTATTGAATCTGCGTCCCAATGCCTGCTCGTATTGGTTGGGTAAACGTAATGCGAGCAGATCGGCAAGACTTTTCTCCGCCGCATTTTTTATCAACGGGCGGTTGTTTTCTTCAGGGATATTTCCCACAGCAATATTCTGCGAGAAAGTCATCTGGTAACGCAGGTAATCCTGGAAGATAATACCCATGTTCCGGCGAACCTCATTAAGATCGTATAAACGAAGATCAATACCATCAAGCAGAATACGGCCCTCAACCGGATCATACAATCTCGCAAGCAATTTCACCAAAGTTGTTTTGCCCGCGCCATTTTCACCAACCAATGCCACTTTTTCATTGGCATGCAGCGTGAAATTCAGATGACGATTTGCCCATTTATCCGACTTCGCATATTTGAAGCCCACATTCTCAAACCTAAATCCTTCCCTGATTGGTTTGGGAAATGGTAATGCATTTGCAACCAGCGTGATCTTTGGACTGATCTCAAAAAATTCAAAGAAATCACGCAGATAGATTGCTCCCTGCGACACACTTGTAAAACGATTCAATATCGATTCCAGCAATGATCTTAATTGCCTGAAGGAACCTGCGAGGAAGGTAAGATCACCGATACTCAGTTCGCCCTTAACAGTTCTCAGGATCATTACCACATAGGCGATATAATAACCTGCACTTCCTATAAAGGCAAACAAGGTTCCCCATACAGATCTTTTGATGGTAAGTTTCTTACTGTCGTTGTAAAACTTATCAGAAAGCGTTTTGAATCGATTCACGAGGAATGCTGACAGATTAAAAATCTTCACCTCTTTGGCTGTTTCGTCACTTGCACCGAGATATCTTACATAATCAAGCTCACGCCTGTCCGAGGTCTGACTCCGGCTCAATGCATAACTCCGGTCATTGAAATAGGATTCACCAAGAAATGCGGGAATGATCGCAAGCAACAGTAACAATATCAGCCAGGGATTAAAGGTCATTAGGCCAGCTGCAAGAAACGCAATCGTTATCATGTCCTGCAACTGTGTTAAAACCTGCGAGAGCAGAATGGTGCGTCCGACAGTTTGTTGTCTCGCTCTTTCAAGCTTATCATAAAACTCAGAATCCTCAAACTGATCAAGATCAAGCGTGGCTGCGTGTTCCATGATCTGCACAGAGGTCCTGTTTGAGAACTGTGCACCAAGCATCGCATCAACATAAGAAATACCACGATTGAGGATATCAGAAAGAATAACAAGCGCAAACTCTGCTCCTATCAGTTCCCATAAATACGCAAGACTTTTTTCGCCGCTGATGCCATTGAGCAATACAACTTCATCAATGATCAGTTTACCCACATACAATATCGCCACCGGCAGCGACGATTTCGAAATACGCAACAATCCGTTTGAGATCGTGAGCCAGCGATTCGTTTGCCATACCAGCGTAAAGAATTTTGGAAGATTGCCGAGCGCTGCAAACTTTTCTTTAAGTGTGGGCCGGTCTGACTGTGGATTGGATACCGTTCTTTTTTCACCTGCCATTCTTACTTTGCTCATGCTGCAAAATTAGGCAAACATCAATTAGCTTTTTATTCGATCACAAACCATTTATAGCCACCTGCCGGAATCGTCACATTCAGATCAACAGTGTAATCACGGTTCAATGTAAATAGCTTAGGCGAACCTTCTCCTTCCCTGATCTTCGCCACGGCAGTAAGCCCGGTATAGTATAAAGGCACTTTTATGTTACGCGTAATAGGCTGGGGTAGCGGGTTGTAGAACATCATCAATCCCTTTTGCTTTAAAGATGGATCCGCATGCAGCCAACCGTCCCAATCCCTGCCATCTGCACGACGTAAATGGATAAGATCTGCATTCAGGATCTCCCGGTATTTTTTATACCAGTTGATCACTTTTACCACAACGGACTTTGTGGTTTCTCTATCATATAAACGCGGCCCACGATAACAGGCCTGTACACCCGCTCCATAATACTGCATCATCAATTGCTCATAATCGCCAAGATGTTCCGACAATGGCTCAAGAATAGCATCTTCATTTCCTCCCTGGTATTTCGTAAGAGGAACAAAACCCCAACCCATCGATGGTGTTTTTTCCCAGGTTCCATCATATATATTCTGGCGGTTGAGAATTTTCTGCTGATCCCGTGATAATGAAAAATTCACTTCACGATATCCCAGCGCGATCTTATGTGTTCCATCCAGG
>JBEVNF010000485.1:0-5429 GCA_040508255.1 Flavitalea sp. | reverse complement strand
CAAAACCGCTTACTTATCCAAAGCGCTACCCAAAGTTTTCGCATCTTGGTAAAAACCTTGAGCTTGTTATCAATAAGGCACTGAAAGAAGAAAATCCTGAGAAACGCCAGGGTTTTGCAAATGCAGTAGCATACTACATGAAACTTGCCTACAGCAACTGGCACAAAGAAACTGTTCATGATGACGCCATTCAAAGCGAGCTCACTCAGCTTACTGATGGTCAGCTTGAATTCACCAATACACCTTATGTAAGAAGTCATCGTCCGAATGAAGGACGCGAAAACAATCGTGGTGGAAGCGGTTACAGCGATTTCCGTAACAAACGCAACAACAACCAGAAGTTCCAGCCACGTGGTGGCGGAAACAATGGTGGTGGCGGCGGCGGTCAGCGCAACGACAGGAATGATCGCAATGATCGTAACAATAATGGCGGTGCTAAATTCAAAAAGAGATTTAAATAACCGGTCATTGTTTATAATATTGAAGGTTGACAAGCTTAGCTTTGTCAACTTTTTTATTTCAGGCAAGTGCCGGATTTTGCTGTTCAAAAAATCATTCAATTAACAACGTCATATGGAATCATTTGAAGTAAGGGGCGGAAAAAAACTCAGGGGAGAGATCATTCCCCAGGGAGCTAAAAACGAAGCTTTACAGATCATCAGCGCAGTACTGTTAACACCGGAAAAGATCACGATATCAAACATCCCGGATATAGTTGATGTAAACCTGCTCATAGAACTCCTGGCAGACATGGGTGTTAAAACAGATCGTGTAAGCCGCGACACCTGCGTGTTCCAGGCGGATGCAGTTGATGTTGATTTCTTAAACAGTCCGGAATTCAAAAAGAAAAGCGGTCGGTTACGCGGCTCCGTTATGACTGCGGGACCTATGCTTGCACGTTTTAAAAAAGCATTTATACCAAAACCTGGTGGTGATAAAATTGGCCGCCGCAGACTGGATACACATATCATCGGTTTTGAAAAACTGGGTGCTGAGTTTACTTATAATAATGAGGATGGCTTTTTTCTTCTCGAGGGGAAAAACCTGCGTGGTGTAAACCTGCTGCTTGATGAACCTTCTGTTACCGGTACAGCAAACATTGTGATGGCTGCATCCATGGCGAAAGGGACAACAACTATTTATAATGCAGCCTGTGAACCTTACCTGCAGCAGCTTTGCAAGATGCTTAACCGCATGGGCGCAAAGATCCAGGGCATAGGAAGTAACCTGCTTACGATTGAGGGTGTTGACTATCTCGGTGGAACCGATCACAGGATGTTACCTGATATGATCGAGATCGGATCATTTATAGGTCTTGCAGCAATGACACAAAGTGATATCACCATCAAGGATGTTAGTCTTGAAAATCTTGGTGTGATACCTGACAAGTTCAAACAGCTTGGTATCAAAATGAATTTTGTGGGTGATGATATTCATATTCCTGAGCAGGATGTATATGAGATCCAGAGCTTTCTTGACGGATCGGTGTTAACGATCTACGATCACCCATGGCCGGGATTGACTCCTGATCTTTTAAGTATCATTCTTGTTGTAGCTACGCAGGCGCGTGGCTCTGTTCTGATACATCAGAAAATGTTTGAAAGCCGTTTGTTCTTTACAGACAAACTGATCGATATGGGTGCACAGATCATTCTTTGTGATCCCCACAGGGCGGCAGTTATAGGTCATGCAAGAGAACAGCGTCTCCGTGGTATTACAATGAGTAGTCCCGATATCCGTGCGGGTGTTTCATTGCTGATCGCTGCATTGAGCGCTGAAGGAAAAAGTGTGATACAGAACATAGAACAGATCGATCGTGGTTACCAGGATATCGAAGGCAGGTTGAAAAAACTGGGTGCAGACATTACAAGGGTGAAAGGTTAAACCAGTTGGCGTGCTGATTGTTGTTTTATAAAATTGAATGTATGGCAGAAGATCTTCTCATCTCAAAAGGAACAAAAGAAGAACAATATATATCGCTCACCAGCCAGGTTCAGGGATTGCTTGAAGGCGAACCTGATCTGATCGCCAATCTTGCAAATATTGCAGCGGCATTGAAGGAGCAGTTCAACTGGTGGTGGGTTGGATTCTACATGGTGAAAAATGATGAGCTGGTACTTGGTCCTTTCCAGGGACCGGTTGCGTGTACGCGTATCCGTAAGGGTCGGGGCGTTTGTGGCACCAGCTGGGAGAAGGCTGAAACACTCATCGTACCTGATGTTGAGAAGTTTCCGGGGCATATTGCCTGTAGCAGTTTTTCACGCTCCGAGATCGTGTTACCAGTGTTTTACAAAGGCAAGGTGGTGGGTGTGCTTGATGTTGACAGCGAGCAGTTTGATCATTTCGACAACACCGATAAAGAATATCTTGAGCGGATCTTACAGTTGATTCCCGAGGTTTCATTCACTCAACTATAACCTTCGCATGGGCAAAATCATTATTATAACGGCACCTTCCGGGGCGGGGAAGACATCTATTACGAAGCAATTGCTGATCAATTTTCCGCAGCTGGCATTTTCGATCTCAGCGGCAACAAGAAAGGCGCGTGAAAATGAAGTGAATGGTAAAGATTATTATTTCCTTGCGCTGGAAGACTTCCAGGACAAGATCAAGAATAATAAGTTCATTGAGTGGGAGATGGTTTATGAGGGGAAGTATTATGGAACCTTGCGCGCTGAGCTTGATCGCATCTGGGAGAACGGGCAGGTGCCTGTGCTGGATATTGATGTAAAGGGTGCGATACATGTGCAGCAACAGTTTCCGGAGTCAACACTTTCGATATTTATTGAGCCGCCATCTATTGCCGAGTTGCGTCGCCGACTTGAGAGCCGGGGTACGGAAACAGAACAAAGTTTGCAGGATCGGGTAAATAAGGCTTCTTATGAGATTTCCTTTAAGGAGCATTTTAATAGTGTGATTCTGAATGAGGACCTTGAAAAGGCTTGTGCAAAGACAGAGGATGTGGTGAGGAAGTTCCTTGAGTCCTAGAGACTTGTTAATATATTAATTACATTCGTTTCATGAGTGTCGTCGTTATCGTACTTATCGTGGTTGCCCTGTTCTTTATAGCTTTCTTCGCGGGTCTCGAAGTGGCTTTTGGCTCTGCCAATCGCCTCAGTATTGAACTGAAGAAAAAACAGGGGCAAAGCAGCGGGATCTTACTTTCCGCGCTTTTCGATAATCCATCAAGATTCCTGGGCGCCAACCTGGTTGGTTTCACGTTTTCCCTGGTTTCGTTTATACTGCTTGTAAGCGCAGTGTGGACACCTTTGCTGCTGAAGCTGAATATGGATACGCAATGGATCGTAACCATACGCCTCGTGAGCGAAGTGTTGCTTTCTGCAATCACTGTTTTGCTGTTGGGCGTATTTCTTCCAAAGGCTGTTTTTCGTGCGAAAAGTGACTCTTTGTTGTCTTTTTCAACACGAATCGGGCTTGTGGGACTTGCAGATTCTCTTTTCTACCCTGTCAGCGTGATGTTTGTGAACATCTCCAGCTGGATACTGAATATCATTTTCGATGTAAGGATCGACAAAAAGAAGCAGCCCTTTTCCAGGACCGATCTGGATCATTTTTTTGCGCAGAATAAGGAATTTGATGATGAGAGCCAGGAGATGAATACCGAGTTGTTTGAAAATGCCCTTTTGCTGCCAAAGATAAAGATCAGGGAATGTCTTGTACCAAGAAAGGAGATCGAATCGATCGAGATCAATAGCACTGTTGAGCAGCTTCGTCAGAAATTTGTGGAGACCAAGCTCAGCAAGATGATTGCTTTTGATGGCAGCATCGACCATATTGTTGGATATGTGCACCAGCTTGAGCTTTTCAAAAACCCTGCGCAGATCAAGGATATCCTTCTGCCAATCCCAGCCGTTCCTGAAAGCATGAGCGCCACCGATCTTATCAATAAATTCACCCGCGAGCGTAAGAGTATTGCCTGGGTGGTGGATGAGTTTGGCGGTACAGCCGGTATCGTGACCATGGAGGATCTTCTTGAGGAGATCTTTGGTGAGATCAAGGACGAGTATGATGTGGAGGAATTTGAGGAGAAAAAGATGTCTGACACCGAATTCATCCTTTCCGGTCGTCTTGAACTTGACTATCTCAATGAGAAATATGGTCTTGAATTCGAGAACCACGATTCAGAAACCTTATCCGGCTATATTATTCAACAGCACGAAACCATTCCGCGTCTTAAAGAACGTATAATAATTGATGATTATGAGTTCGAGATCCTTAACGTAAGCGATACCCGGATCGAGATGGTGAAAGTTCGTTTGCTTAAATAGCGCGACTTATGTGTTTTTTACCATCCGAACCTCTGCTCCTTTCGTAGATTTAGATCTTTTATCCCTTAAATTTGCCCCGCTTTAGGAAGCCGAATACTAATTTCAGATATGCCATTACCATTTTTTACCAAGAGGGGAGTTAAGACGGAGATGAGTTTTGTGGATCATCTTGAAGAACTGAGATGGCATATCACGCGGTCGCTGCTTGCGATCATCGTTGGTGCGATCGTTGTTTTCATGAATATTGACTGGATTTTCGAACAGATCGTACTTGGGCCTCTCCGCAAAGATTTTTTCAGTTACACGGCGCTTTGCGATTTCGGACAATGGTTAAAAATTGGTGATGCGCTTTGCTTGCCGCCGCCTTTCAAGGATACAAGTCAAGGTATGCTTCAGACTACTGCTTTTGGTTCAGAGTTTATGAGCAGTATCACCATTTCTTTTATGAGCGGATTTATTCTGGCTTTTCCGTATGTATTCTGGGAGCTTTGGCGCTTTATCAAACCCGCTCTGAGCGCAAAGGAATTAAAAAGCACACGTGGTGCAATCATTTTTGTGTCGTTTTTCTTTTTCCTTGGTGTGGCGTTTGGTTATTACCTGCTTGCGCCGTTTACGTTCAGCTTTCTTGCAAACTATTCTCTTGGCACGAGTGGGCTGTTGGTGACAAAGCCAACTCTTGCTGACTATCTTGAGAACCTGGTTGATATTATTATCGGTGCAGCACTGGCCTTTCAGTTGCCGATCATTTCTTCAGTGCTGACGCGGATAGGTATAATTACACCCACTTTCCTGCGTACTTATAGAAAGTATGCTTATGTTGGGATACTTGTGATTGCCGCTATCATTACACCATCCCCAGACTGGATGAGTCAGTTGATTGTTTTTGTGCCGCTGGCGATTTTATATGAGTTGAGTGTGTTGATCTCTGTGAGGATTTTTAAAGCTGAGCAGAAGAAGATGAAGGATTGGGAGTAATTAGTGGTTGAAATCCTTCTTGTTTTAGTAGTTCGGTAAAATGATCCAGATCATCTCTAAATTCTGTAAAAGATAGCGCTGTTAAGGCTTTCGTCGCATATGTTTTGCTCAGGCCGCCAACTTGCAGTTCGATCCTATGTCGCTCAAATTTCCTGGAAAGTGTGT
>JBEVNF010000479.1:0-8933 GCA_040508255.1 Flavitalea sp. | reverse complement strand
AGCCGTAGGCTCGGTTAGTTATATATTGTATAGCTGAGATCTGGTGGTCATTTTCAATTCCTGTGCAGATACCAACTTTACTACCATGTTATTTCACAGAACCAACAAGCTTCTTGAAGCTCTCTGGCTCGTTCATAGCGAGATCAGCAAGGATCTTACGATCCAGGGTGATACCCTTTTTGTTCAAAAGATTGATGAACTGAGAATAGGTAAGACCTTCTTCACGCACCGCTGCGTTGATACGCGCGATCCACAAAGCACGGTATTCTCTTTTCTTAAGTTTACGGCCCACATATTTGTATGTGAGACCTTTTTCCATTACGTTTTTCGCAACGGTATATACATTTTTACGTTTACCGTAAAAACCTTTGGCAGCTTTTAAAATCCGTTTTCTGCGTGCTCTGGAAGCAACTGCATTTACTGAACGTGGCATATTATAAGATTATAATGTTAATTGATGATAAGAATGATAATAATTAAATAACGTTGAATTATTAAATTACTTCAGTCTTAGAAGTCTTTTCACAAAATCAAGGTTCGATTTGTGTACAACGCCATCTTTGTTCAGTGCGCGTTTTCTTCTTTTTGACTTCTTCGTAAGAATGTGTCTTTTGTAAGACTTCTGGTGCGTGATCTTACCGGTGCCTGTTACTTTAAATCTCTTCTTGGCACTGGAGTTCGTTTTTACCTTTGGCATTTTTGATCCAATTTTACTTTTACACCCTGCTGGCGCCTCCGAACAGACGGAGAACTTTTCGGGCCATGTGGGCAATCCGGATTTTTCATCAAAATCCTGAAATGGGCTGCAAAAGTAGGTAAAAGATTGATATAAACGAACTAAAGCTTCCGGAATTATTTAAATGTCTCACAATCATACATTAAAACACAGGATGCACCCAGTTACGCAAAAATAATGTTGCACAACCCTCCCACTGCTTGAAATTCATGAAATTATTTATTTAATATTGACGGCTATAACTTAATACGCCTCCAAAAGGTTTCAATTTTCTAACGATTCAATTGCCCGGCAGTTGAGTAACCCAACATAACTGTGTACAAATGAGAAACTTGCTCAGATTTGCTTGCCTGGCTGCTTTTGCAACAGTGCTTTTCGCCTGCAATGGCCGCTCAGGAAAACCCCGCATCCTCGTCTTTTCAAAAACCACAGGCTTCAGACACGGCTCAATCGCCGCAGGACAAAAAGCCATCATGAAACTGGGACAGGAAAATGGCTTCGAGGTAGATACAACGGAGAATTCAGCTTATTTCAATGAAGATTCTTTGTCAAAATATGCCGCCGTGGTGTTCCTCAATACTACAGGTTATCCGCTGAACAATATCCAGCAGGCAGATTTTGAAAGATATATCCAGGCCGGTGGCGGTTACATGGGTATCCACGCGGCTACAGATGCCGAATATGACTGGGGCTGGTACAGTCGTCTCGCAGGTGCCCAGTTCCTGAGTCATCCTGAACAACAGGAAGCGAATCTGGATGTGGTAGATGGGAGTCATATTTCCACCAAACATCTTCCAAAAGTCTGGCGCAGGAAAGACGAATGGTACAATTTCAAGAATCTCAACCCCGATGTAAAAGTGCTTATCAAGATCGATGAAAGCAGCTACAAAGGTGGAAAGAATAATGGCAACCACCCGATGGCATGGTACCATGACTATGATGGCGGCCGCGCTTTCTACACTGAGCTCGGTCATACCGACGAGTCGTATGTAGAAGACAACTATCTCAAGCACATCCTTGGCGGTATTCAATACGCAATTGGTGACAACAAAAAGCTTGACTACGCCAAAGCAAAAAGTATACGGGTGCCTGATGAGGACCGTTTCACCAAAACAATCCTGACAGAAGGCACTTTGTTCGAACCAACAGAGATGACCATCCTTCCAAACTTTGACATTCTTGTTGCTCAACGTCGTGGAGAACTGATGCGTTACAGGAAAGAAGATAAAAGCTTCAAACAGGTTGGTTTCCTTGATGTATATCATCAGACACATACAAAAGGTGTGAATGCAGAAGAAGGTGTTCTTGGTCTCCAGGCAGATCCGGATTTTGCAACAAACCACTTTGTATACATCATGTATAGCCCGATAGATACGTCGGTGAACCGTCTTTCAAGATTCAAATTTGAAAATGATACGCTGGATATGAAATCTGAAAAGATCATTCTCCAGTTCTATTCTCAACGCGAGATCTGCTGTCATACGGGTGGTTCGATCGCTTTCGGACCAAACAAGGAATTGTTTGTTTCTGCGGGTGATAACTCTACCCCATTCGATGAGCCCAATCAGAAATATGTGAACCATGGTTTTGGTCCGCTGGATGACCGCCCGGGTCATGAACAGTATGATGCCCGCAGATCGGCTGGGAATGCTAATGATCTTCGTGGTAAGATCCTTCGTATCAAAGTGAACCCTGATGGATCTTACACAGTACCTGAAGGCAACCTCTTTCCAAAAGGAACTGAAGGAACAAAACCTGAGATCTATGTAATGGGTAATCGTAACCCCTATCGTATTTCTGTTGATAAGAAGAACGGGTTTCTCTATTGGGGCGAGGTTGGACCAGATGCAAATGCCGACAGTACCGGTACACGCGGTCCGCGCGGATATGATGAACTGAACCAGGCTAAAAAAGCCGGTTATTTCGGATGGCCGTTGTTTGTTGGTAACAACTATCCATATAACGCCTATGATTATGCGACAGGTAAGTCAGGTGAACCATTCGATCCCGCAAAACCAGTAAATAATTCAAGAAACAACACAGGAATCCAAAACCTTCCTGCTGTTTCACCTGCATTTATCTGGTATCCGTATGGCGAATCAGCTGAGTTCCCACAGGTAGGTGCCGGTGGTCGTAATGCAATGGCAGGACCGGTTTATTACACTGACATGTTCCCTAAAGACACAAGATATCCTGACTTCTTTAACAACAAGCTTTTCATTTATGACTGGATCCGTGGATGGGTCATGGTAGTCACCATGAAGCCAAACGGAGATTTTGATAAGATGGAACCATTCATGCCGTCAACCAAATTCAACAATATGATTGATATGGAAGTCGGACCTGATGGTAAATTATATGCACTTGAATACGGTTCAGGATGGTTCTCAAAGAATGCTGATGCTGCGCTTTCACGCATCGACTTTAACGGTGGCAACCGTGCACCAAAAGTGAATGACCTGAAGGTCGATAAAATGACAGGTGCCCTACCTTTCAAAGTAACCGCTACAGTTGAAGCAAGGGATCCTGAAAAAGATAAACTGACTTACATCTGGCATTTCGGACCAACTAAGGTTGAAACAACCGAACCAACCGCAAGTCACACATTTGACAAAGCCGGAGATTTCAATGTTTATGTTGAGGTTGCAGACGATAAAAAGGAATCAACAAAGAGTAACACGATCGGTGTTTATGCAGGTAACGAAACCCCGGATGTAGATATCGCACTTACCGGCAACAAAACCTTTTACTTCCCTGGTAAACCTGTTCAGTATTCCGTGAAGGTTTCTGACAAGGATGATCCACAGGCTGGTACTGATCTTTCAGGACTTGTTGTTTCTGCAGAATATTTGGAAGGTTCTGACAAGGCAGCTTCTTCTCCTGGTCACCAGGTATTGACGGAAGCTATGCTTGGCCGCAACACGATGCTTGCGCTTGATTGTAAATCATGCCACAAGGAAAATGAAAAGTCGGTAGGTCCTTCTTATACTGCTGTTGCACAGAAGTATGAAAAGATGCCTGAGGCCATGAACTATCTCACTAAAAAGATCATTTCAGGTGGTAGCGGTGTTTGGGGCGAGGTGGCAATGCCTGCGCATCCAACGCTCAAAGAAGGCGATGCAAAACAGATTGTAACCTGGATCCGTTCACTTTCCGCAAAAGCTGCCGGCAAAACAATGCCTGCAACCGGATCAGTAAATCCAACATTGGGCAAACCAGCGCTTCCAAAAGGATTATTGTATTTGTCTGCGAGTTATACAGATAAAGGTACTGCTACCATCCGACCGCTTACAGGTGATAAGGTCGTGGTTCTGAGAAACAACAAAATGGGACTTGGCGGAGCTACCAAACTGAAGGGCTTTGCGAAATTTACTATGAATGGAACGGATATGCTGATCCTTCCAAAACAACCGGGCTCATTCACTATTGAATCCATAGATCTTAGCGGTATCACATCGCTTGCATTTACACTCGGATGGACAGATCCTTCAAAGGGTTATACATTCGAGGTTCATCTTGATGACGCCAATGGCAAGTTGCTTGGAACCATCACACTTCCGGTAAGCACACTAAAAGGCAGCCAGGATAAACCAGCAGGCACCATTATCTCAGGAAAGATTGAAGGTGTTACAGATGGTAAACTACATAATATAGTTATCACTTCGAAAGCTGTTGATGCCGGTGAATCAAGCACCGTTGCAATGACTGCAGTAGAATTCGGAAGCTAAATAAAAGATCAAAAGAAAAGGGTTGAAAAAGTAATGATTATTACTTTTTCAACCCTTTTCTTTTTCAGGAAACTTATTAAATCAAACCGGTTTCTTTCTCAGATCAATTACCAGTACTACGATCAATATCAGCAAACCAAAAAATTCTCTTGAATCTTCGATCCATGGCCGTTCGGCTTTCATGGTCGCAGCGATGTTTTCAGCATTGTGATCATTGATCCAGCTAAGCACACCATCATCTGCAACAAACAAATATCCGGCATAAGCGAGATAGGCAATAATGCCGATCCATATCAATACCGTTTTTTGTTTTTTCAACAACCATAACAGGCAGATCAATGCCCCATACAAATAAATTGGTATCCACAAATAAGGATCAGGATCGTTGTATTGCAATGCTGCAAACAATACAAAGAGTACGAGAAAGATGATATTGAAAACACGCATAAAAAAAATCCTCCCCGCCAATGGTGGGGAGAACGAATTAAAGTTTACAAGATATTATATCCAAGACTCACATAATAAACCGCACCGATCATCGGGTTACCAAATGCACTTATGTAATATTTATTAAGAAGGTTTGATCCGCCGATCTTAGCAAGTGTTTTGATCTTTGTGAACTTGTAAGATACCTGTGCATCGAGTGTACCATAAGAATCAACATTACCGGCACCAAAGGTTCCTTCCCATTTAACCTTGTCCTGCCATCTCCAGAGTATATTAAAACCAATATTTGATTTTGCAATTGATTCGTTAGATAAGCCAACATTGTAACGCAGTTTCGGTGTATTGAAGAAAGTGATCAGACCCGCAGGCACATCTCTTAACTGATCGCCTGACAGATTCAAACGAACATTGTAACCGCGTCCAACCTGGTAATCACCACTGATACCCCAACCTACAGCTTTTACTGAGTTATCAGAGTTAACGGGATAAGAGTAGTTTTCGCTTGCAAGCGGGTTGGCAATATTTCCACCCTGTGAAGCGCGACCAACTGCAACACGGCCGATGAAATCACGATACTCGCTGTAATAAACATAAGCATCAATCAGCAGCTTCTTTGTTACCAGGCCACGATAACCGATCTCATAGCTGTTTACAGTTTCAGGTTTCAGTGTTTTGAATTCAGCCTCTCTCAGCAATGCAGGATTTGGAGAACCGGCAGCAACAGAAGTCCTGAACGCACCAATGCTTTCAGAAGTATAAACAGGATTTGAATCAAAATTATACAACGACTGGAATACCGGTAATGCACCTATCAGTTTACTGCCTGGTGTATTCAGGTTGATATATTGGTCCTGTGTTGAAGGGAAACGATAAGCTGTCTGGAACGATAAACGGATATTGTTATCCTGTGCAACCTTTACAGATGCAGAAATTCTTGGGGTGAATCTTCCCTTGAAGTTCATGCTCTTATCATAACGACCGGAACCGGTAAGTTTCAACACATCGTTGAACAACCTTTTCTGTAACTGTACAAATCCGCCATATTCATTAATATTGATCGGACCATCTGGTTCGTAGAAAATGGTATTGTTTGAATTAAGATGATACCGGCGATAATTAGCACCTACCAGTACATCTACAACCTTTGTATAGTCGCTCAGATTCAACTGACCTTCGTAATGATACAAGTTTGATTTATCGGCAAACCTTGCACCTCCGTCGCTGATATCTGTACTGATTGCCGTTTTGAAAGCCTGGTTGAATGCATCTGTCCCCGGCATAAATCTCCCGGTTTCGGCCGCCGCACGCGCAGCCGCATGTGCCTGTTCTTCACTGGCACCCTGTTGTCTCGCTCCGGAATAGGTTCCGGTATATTGTCCAAACCAGGTTTGATTTGATTTCCAGGCGCTGTTAACCGCAACTGCTGCGGTAGTGGCTGTGTAAGAATCCCCGGAATTTTCCTGCGTTGTATAAGCACGCACGAACCAGTTTTTGCCTTTTACCTCAGCACGATATTGACCCATTTTGAAGTTCTTCAGTGCATACCGGTCGGCGCCGGTATATACTGTTGTACCTGTACCCCAATAGGCGAGCAACGACGCCTCGATATCATTAGTGATCTTATAATATGCACCGGCATTAAGTTTAAGACTGAATGCGTTGTAATCAACCAGATCTCTTTCGTCATAGCCGGTGCGGCTGACAAGTTGACCACCGAAATAATTATTCCGAATTCCCCTGTAAAAGGGCTGCGCCTGGCCTATGCCTGCAAGCAAAGGAGCCGTTTGCGGATTGTCAGGAATATAGGCTGATGGATTATTGAAAATGGCATCAAGCATCTGGTCACTCACCGGTGCACCAAAAGCCTGCGAAATACCAGCCCTGACCTGAGCCACCGCAACCTGCGCGAAGCTGTTCATACTGGCACTGGCCTCATCGCCATATACATTTATTCCATCATAGTTGTGATCGGTCTGCCTGTTTCCACCCTTTACCTCACTCAACACATTGTTACGCGCGAGGTTTCTTGTATCACTCGCCTGCCAGTCTTTTGCACCGATAAACTGTCCGCCAATTTTAAAAGCAAATTTCTCCCCGATCTTCTTTCCATAACGAAAAGCCCAATCATAATAAGGCGAAGCACTGCGCTGACTGCCGTCGGTATGCATGATACCCTGCTTGATCTGAACACTGAGACCCTGGTATTTGAATGGACTCTTACTGGTCATGAGTAAAGTTCCGTTCATCCCACCCGGGCCATACAACGCTGATGACGCACCCTGCAATAACTCAACATTGTCTATATCTAGTTCAGTAGGACCAAGAATAATTCCTACTGCAAAATTCAAAGCGGGTGCCTGGTTGTCCATTCCATCAACAAGCTGATTGAAACGAAGATTACCGCTACCATTAAAACCTCTTGTACTGAGTGTGTTGAATGTAAGACTGGAAGTAGTCATATCCACACCCTTGAAATTCGCGAGACCCTGGTAAAAACTTGGCGCTGCAGATGCACGAACCGCGGCGGAACCCATTCTTTCGATGGAAACAGGCGATTCAAGAATTCTTTCTGCCACACGGCTCGCAGAAACCACTACCTCGGCTCCAAGCGATGAACCGGGTACCAGTTCAATGCTAAGCCCCTCGGCTGAACCTGTTACATCATAGTCGAGCGGATCATAACTTACCGATGTTAACTGTAAAGTAAAAGGTGGTTTGAGAACGGTAGTAAGTTTAAACTCACCACGATCATTCGTAAAGGTTCCTTCGCTGGATCCTTTGATGATCACAGAAACAGCAGACAGTGGTTCTTTTGTAACACTATTACGAACAGTTCCGCTGAGAGTAGTTTGCGCCATTGCGGCGTCGCTGAATAATAAGATACAGATCAGGTTTGCAAAAAGGCAGATGGATTTTCTCATAATGGCATTTTTAAGTACAAAGTGATAGCAGGCAAGTCGTGGCTTCACCGTAATTCAATTTAACTTTTTTAACGCGTTGCAATGTTGAAATTTTTCCCTTTATTTTTCTACTGAATTTTAGCACGCTAAATGTATATTCGGGCCATGAATCCGATTATATTTCCAGGTCAGACGAACTATTACAAGGGCAAAGTACGTGATGTCTATACGATAAACGAAAATTTATTGGTGATGATCGCATCAGATCGCATTTCTGCTTTTGATGTGATACTACCACGCCCCATACCTTATAAAGGACAGGTTCTAAATCAGATTGCTGCATACATGCTGAATGCAACAAAAGATATTTGTCCCAACTGGTTGCTCGATGTTCCTGCTCCGAATGTTTCTGTAGGTAAAAGATGTACGCCTTTCAAAATTGAAATGGTGGTGAGAGGAAATCTTACCGGGCACGCATGGAGAACTTATGCTTCCGGTAAACGCGAACTCTGCGGCGTGGCAATGCCAGATGGTTTGAAAGAAAATGATTACTTCCCCACCCCTATCATAACACCATCAACAAAAGCTGATGCAGGTCATGATGAAGATATTTCGAAAGAACAGATCATCGCCACAAGTCTCGCAACTGCTGAAGATTGGGCGGTACTGGAGAAATACACCCTCGCACTTTTTGCAAGAGGAAAAGAAATTGCTGCAAAGCAGGGACTGATACTAGTTGATACAAAATATGAATTTGGAAAAATCGGTGATGAGATCTTCCTGATGGATGAAATTCATACACCTGATTCATCAAGATATTTTTTCGCTGAGGGTTTCGAAAAAAGACAGGAAGCAGGCGAAAGACAAAAACAACTAAGCAAAGAGTTTGTACGCGAGTGGCTGATTCAAAACAATTTCATGGGTAAGGAAGGGCAAACCGTTCCTGAAATGACAGACGAATGGATAAATGTGATCTCAAAGCGCTATATCGAATTATATGAAAATGTAATTGGAGAAAAATTCAAACCTGAAGTATTGAGTTCGGCCGAAACCAATGACAGAGTTGTAAAAAGTATTGAGAAGTTCGCTTAATCTACCAGGGCTGACTGAAAACCGGTTTTC
>JBEVNF010000454.1:0-14402 GCA_040508255.1 Flavitalea sp. | reverse complement strand
TTACGACAATCCTTCTGCAAATGCTTTCAGCAAGTCTTCGTTGCTTATTTTCAGGATCGATTCATTAACCGCTATTCTTAGTTTTCCCTCCCGCATAAATCCCGAAAATAATACACCATATTTTCTCAAAGTTTCACTTAGCTTCCGGGTGCTCACTTTCTCAGTTACTGTTCCTGTAAACAGATTACTCCCGTTTGGATGCGGATTGATCTTTATTTGCGGAAGCTTGTTTAGTTCGGTAAATAACTTATCAGCTTTTTGAATTGATGCTTTAAACCGGGCTTCGAACCCATTCAAAGTATTCAATGCCATAGCTGCCTGAGGCCATGACTGATACATCGTTCCTCCAAATACTTTTACCAGGTGCGGCATCTTTGCAATCAGATCATTATCGCCACAAAGTATAGCCCCACCGGCTGCACCGAAATACTTATAAAGAGAAATGTAAACGGTATCAAACAATGTAGCATATTCCTTTATGGATACACCGGAATAACCTGAGGCAAGAAATAATCTCGCACCATCAAGATGAAGCTTTATGTTTTTGCTGCGGCAATAGGCTGAAATCTTTTTAAGTTCTTCAAATGGGATCTGTCCGCCATCTGTTCGCCGCACCGGATTTTCTATACTCACGGTTACATCACCTGTTTTGAAAACTTCGCCGTTATAATAATACTCAACTGCTTCAGCAAGTTCTTCAGCCGTAAAGCCTGTTTTGCCCTTCGCCAGTGGGATCAGTCTTTTACCGTGCACGGTTTGCGCAGCATCCGCTTCATCACGGAATACATGACTGGTTTCCTGTACAAATATCTTTGATCCGTTAGCACTCAATGCGGCGATGGCAAGTTGATTGGCCATTGTGCCTGTTGGTAAATAGATCGCTTTCGGTTTTCCTGTGATCTTTTCAAATTCCTTTTCAAGCGCCGCAACAACACCTCCTTCGTTGTAAGAGTCAGCACTGATTGCAGATTTTTTATCGATCTCAGAAAGTTTCGCAATCTGTTGAGAAGGAGAAAGTATCTCACCATCAGAGACGAAGTTCACGGTGACCGGCGGAAGGTCAGCATTTTTGCCAGTACCAGCTAATGGAACTGAAATGTCCGGATCCCTGATAATGCTTGTAAATCCTGCCATCGGGAGCAGTCCCGGAAGCAATGCCAGCCCGCTTTTCCTGATAAAACTTCTCCTGTCTCTCATTTGTTATTGTTTTGACACATATTACGATTTAAAGCTTTATCACAATGGTAAAACTGTACGAACGGAAGCTAAGCTGATGTGGCGTATATTTGCAACCCGGAAATAAACAATTCAAAAATTATGTCAGAAAGCAAAAAACAGGTAAGGATACTCGTTGTAGGATGCGGAAACATGGGTGCTTCTCATGCAATTGCCTACAAGACACTCGATGGTTTTGAAATTTGCGGACTCGTGTCCACAGGCAAAAGCAAGGAAGTATTAAATGAAAAACTTGGCGGAGGTTATGAACTTTTCAATGACTACGAAGCAGCATTGAAGATCACAAAACCAGATGCAGTTTGTATCTCAACATATCCTGACACGCATGAAAGTTTTGCGATCACTGCTTTTGAGGCCGGATGTCATGTATTTATTGAAAAGCCTTTGGCAGATACTGTTGAAGGTGCGGAACGTGTTGCAGCAGCAGCTAAGAAAGCCGGGAAAAAGCTGGTGATTGGGTATATCCTCAGGTATCATCCGTCATGGATGAAGTTCATCGAGCTTACCAGTCAGATGGGTAAACCACTGGTTATGCGTATGAATCTTAATCAGCAGTCTCATGGATATATGTGGACCGTTCATAAGAACCTTATGAAAAGTCTCAGCCCGATCGTTGATTGTGGTGTTCACTATATTGATGTAATGTGCCAGATGACAAGATCAAAACCTATTAAGGTGCATGCTATCGGCGCAAGATTAACTCCTGAAATTCCCGAAACTAATTATAACTATGGTCAGTTGCAGCTTCATTTTGCAGACGGATCTGTGGGTTGGTATGAAGCAGCCTGGGGACCCATGGTGAGTGAAACAGCCTTCTTTGTAAAAGATGTTTTTGGGCCTAAAGGCTCTGTTTCAATCGTTGCACAGAATGCAGGTGCAGCAGGTAAATCAGATGACATTGGTTCACACACAAAAACAGAATCGATCCGTGTGCATCACGCAGATATCGATGCTGAGCAGAATTTCACAAAACCAGATGAGTGGGTGAATCTTCTTGACGAACCCGATCACCAGGAACTATGTAATCGCGAGCAGGCTTTCTTCCTGAAGGCTATCGTGGAAGATCTTGATCTGACCGACTCCATCGAGGACGGTATCAATAGTCTTAGAATCGCAATCGCTTGTGATGAGTCTGTAAGAACTGGCGAGATCGTAAAGCTTTAATATATCATAAGTCCCTTTTCAGCATTTTGAAAAGGGACTTATTCCTACATCTTTCTCAGGATCTTCCTGTCTACATAAAAAGTACCAAATGGTACAAGGCAGGCCAGCAGTACCTTCCAGGTGATCTTCCTGAATTCCCATCTTCGTTCAATTGCCACACTTACTGCATTAAAAACAAACAGCAGGAATAATGCGCCATGAACCGGGCCGATCATTTTTGTAACCTGATCATTTGAAAGCCCGTACTTCAACGGCACAGCAATAAATACGAGTACGATCAGTGAGATTCCTTCCAGCAACCCGATAATTCTCAGTCTGCCCAGATTTGTTGTAAAATTCATATTTCGGTTTTAAATATCAATAAGGTCTGAACATATTCCTCGAAGCCAATGGTGAAAATGGCCAGGGGATCATTACCAGTATCAGGATCAACGCAGCAAAGAACCACCTGAACATTGTTCTGTATTTCAACTTATCTGTTTGTTCTCTTTTCGCTTTCGCAGAACCGATGGTAAGTAATACGATCGCTACCAGCATGCCGGTAATATGAATAAGACCAAAAAACACAGCTTCATTACCTGCTTTAAACTTTGAATGCTGAAATAATTTTACCCAGGGACTCTTCGCATACAATACAATTCCGATCATGAGCTGAATATGCGCTGATGTTGCGGTCCAGTGCCTGAGCGCATTGGCTCCACGCGTAAACGCACCCGAGTTCCGGAACCCTGACCATGCAACAATTATTGAGGCTAACAGCGAGGCAAATAAAACCCAGCGCACCAACGAATGGAAAAATAAAAGACTACTAAACATGGATTTGATATTTACATACCAATCGGTATGTTTTTAGAATTAAAAAAATGCCGGCTGCCGGCGATAAATTATTTAAAGACTGTCAAGATAGATTTTCAACGAGAGCAGATAACTTTTGTAGCAACTCCTTCCGTAGATTTTACCCATGTTCCTGATTCCCGAATAGCCTGTTACGATAAACATAGCGATATCGTCCGCATGATGATCATCGCGGATCCTGCCTGATTCAATAGCACGGGTGATGTTCGCTTTCAACCCGTTTCTGAATCGATTGAGTATCCTTGCCAATTCTTTTTTGAAAGCGGAATTTAATGGAGCCATCTCTTCAACCAGGTTCATAGCGGGGCAACCGTAGCGAACATCAAAATGTTCTGTATCGTTAAGGATCATCTGCATCATATGATAAATCTCATCAATCGGATCTTTGGCTGCTGCAAGCGGTATCATCAGGCTGGAACTCATTCCTGGCATCATCACTTCTTTGATCATCGCGAGTCCCATTTCTTCCTTATTTGAAAAATGATGGAAAAAAGCGCCCTTGGTGACCTTCGTGGTAGCAAGGATATCATCGATGCTCGTTGCCTGGTAGCTGTTCCTGTAAATAAGCCCGAAGGCATTACGTAATATATTCAGCCTGGTTTCCTCTCCCTTTGACATAGTGTTTCGCTAAAACATACCAATCAGTATGTTTTGCAAAAATACACAATCCGTTCGTTTTTCGAAACGGTTAGAATCATTTAACAATCAAATGACTTTAAATCACAGAATTACCATTCGATTACTGAAGCACTTATCCCGAATGTGGTCTGGGCATGATTATAATCAACAAGTGTTTCCCCGTACCCTGTCGAGAACTGTGCCTGTAACCGAAAATTGTTGACGACAGGAAGGCTGTAACCTATAAACAAACTTCCGCGGCCGGGCTTAGAGAGTTTTAAAGCACTTGTGGCCACTGCAGACAGCTGATGACGGCCAAGATTATAAACAAAAACACCTTCGCCACGGCCGATATAGCTTGTCACCAAAGGGTTTTCATCATCATCATCAGGAAGACGATACCAGCCGCGAAGTGTCAGTTGAACATTCTTTCTTTCAAAACCGGCGTAACCGATCACACGGTTCCAGCTCCTGGACAGTGGGAGCGACCGGCCATTTGACTGATGATTGAAAATTACACCAAACATTTTAAGATCGATAAAACCAAGGTCCAGTTTTGCGGGCACATTCATAATGATCTCGGGTTCGTAATTCAACTCGCGGAAAGGTCGTGACATATCAGCATTATAGATCTGCCAATGCGCCTTCTGGGTATATCCGACCCAGAGATCTGCCCTGCTCCCAAACATTCCATAAAAGACTTTGGTTTTAAGACTAAACTGGAATTTTGCTTCATAGTTATTGTAGTTAATGTCAGTTGGCTGAGAATACATCGGATTCTCACTGTATGGCCTTCTGTTCGGCTTATCGGAACGCCGGCCGGCCGTTACAAACACCGGTTTGTATGGTGTGATGTTGAATATACCCCGATGATATTTATGTTCAAGCTCCCAGCGTTCAGACATAGATTGATGTGGGATCAGGAAAAGATTTCTGCCTGTTGTTTCCTGCGCCCGGGAAGCAAATAAACAAAGATTAAACGCAACAAAGAAGAGAGTGTATTTCATAAGAAGTTAGTGTTATTCAGTCAGCCTGTAAATTACACAAAGAAAAAATCATATAAAGCGGATATGTATATTCATCTATATTTGCCGCCGATATTGGTTCACGCCGTGGGCGTGATTAAAAGGGAATCCGGTTTGAGACCGGAGCTGTTCCCGCAGCTGTAAAAAGCATTTGCTTCCTGTTCTTCTGCCACTGGTTCTTAATCGAACCGGGAAGGCTCACAGGAAGTGCTTTGAGCCAGAAGACCTGCCACTAAAATCATTTGCCGCCGGTTGCGTGGAAACAGCCTAAGCAAGCAAATCCCGGAAGGGTATTGACACCACATAATCATTTAACACAAATACCAAGATGAGAAAAACTCAACTCCTCCTGATGTCTGCTGCATTTGCAGTAACATTTACCGCCTGTAAGAAAGATGATGTAATAGAAATGGAACAACCAAAGGTTACCCATGGATTGTATGTACTAAATGAGGGTGGTTTCAATCAGAATAACTCAACGCTAACATTTTACAACACCACCAACAATACAACAACCGCTGATATATTCAGATCAGCCAACGGAAGCGACCTCGGTGATACAGGCAATGATATGATCGTGTATGGTGGAAAAGCATACATCGTTGTAAACGTTACCGGAACAGTTGAAGTCGTTAACATCAATGACGCAAAGAGTCTGAAAAAGATCGACTTTAAATCAGGCGGATCTTCAATACTTCCAAGATATGTGATCGGTTATAAAAACAAAGTGCTTGTATCATCTTATGATGGAACAGTTGCTGTTGTTGATACCACTTCACTTACCGCAGAAAAATTCATCAAGGTTGGTGCAAACCCCGAACAGATGGCAATTGTAAATGATAAACTTTATGTTGCCAACTCTGGTGGTTACAATCCTGTTTATGATTCAACAGTATCTGAAGTTGACCTTCTGACAATGACAGAAATAAAGAAGATCGTAGTTGGTTTAAATCCTGGCAGTGTTACAGCAGATAACAATGGAAACGTATATGTTGCCTGCACCGGTGATTACGGTTCAACTCCCGCAAAGCTTGTAAAATTCAACGCAGCATCTGGTGCCATAGTTAAATCGGCAGATACAGCGGTTGGTAAAATCTATTTCTACGACAACAAATTATTTACAACCGGTGGTTATATCGGTTCACCAAATGTCAGGGTGCTCAACACAACTGATTTCGCACAGGCATCAGCAAATTTCGTAACCGACGGTACAACAATCAATACACCATACGGTATTGCAATCGACAACCTCAACGGTGATGTATTTGTGACCGATGCCAACAACTTTACCGGCACCGGCTCCGTAACCTGCTTCGACAAAACAGGCAAGAAAAGATATTCATTCAATGCCGGCGTTAATCCAAACACGGTAGTACTACTGAAATAAAATAAGCAGCCCTCGTTCAGACCAGAATGAGGGCTGTTCATGTATATGTTACCCTGGCAAAACGCACTCCGCCGAAGCATGCCTTTAGAACAAATCCTTTTCCGGCCACTTAGTATTTGTATTCCCAATCGCGGTCCACACTATATTATCAAAATCTGCATCAAAACTCGCAGCATTTGTCCTCGTATTGATAAGTATCGCCCAGTTGAAACCATTTGATGCCCGAACAATCTCAGAATAAGTTCCCGGCAAACTTCCGGTATGCCACCAGTTGTTATTTGAATTCACGGCCCACCCAAGCGCATAGTTAGAGATGGATGGCGTAGAAGTTGTCATCGACTGAATACTTGCAGCATTCAGGATATCAGGCTTTGTCGGATACCCGTCAACTTTTACCAGCAGCTTTGCAAGATCAGTTGCCGAAGCCAGCCAGCCACCATGCGCATCCATCCTTGAAATATTATAGATGTATGGGTTCTCACTGTTCTGTCCATAATAAGTGACCTCGTTTGCCTTTTTATCTGCTTTTGTATTTCCTGCTATCGACATAGTGGTGATGCCGGATGGCTGAAGTACAGCCGTCTTAACATACTCTTCATATGACTTGCCTGAAATCTTTTCGATGATCCTTCCAAGTACGCAATAGCCAAAGTTAGAGTAACCATAAACTGTTCCCGGTGTTGTGTTCACTGGCCTGTTGTTCAATGTCCAGGTAATAAGATCCTTTGCAGAAAGCGCAGGATTGGAAAACATTGGATCATTTGCATCATTTTTCCATGCGCCTGAAGTATGATTCAGTAAATGCTTCAGTGTTATCGCCTGGAGATTTGCACTGTACGGTTGCGTTCCATATTCAGTACCCAGCAAAGCGCCCGCACCAAAAATTTTGTCATCAAGCTTCAATTTTCCTTCTTCAATAAGTTTCAGTATTGCAACTGATGTTATTGGTTTTGAAACGGAAGCCACCCGGAAAAGACTGTTTGCACTGACAGCAACATTTGCTTCCTGGTCTGCTTTACCATAACCTTTCACATAGATCAGCTTACCATTGCGTGTAACCGCAAGTGATAAACCGGGAACATTGTATTTGGTCATAAAAGAAGAAACCGCTGCATCAAGTTCAGGCACGGCTGTAACTTCAGCCGGTGGATCAATTGGTGGGGGAGTAATTCCACCGCCGCCATCATCGCCGGAACCTTTGCTGCAGGACGCCACAAAAAATGTTAATGCAAAAAGAACAGAAACACGAATTGATCTCATAATAATTTTGATTGACTGATTTGAAAAACAATGTGAACGGGCATAAACAGGCTCACAACGAACATTGGATGTAGTCGTAAAACACAGGAGAAGGTCATCAGTCAAACTGGAAAATTTCAGAAAATCGCCAAAAAAGCTGAGTGTCCGGTAACAGGGGATTTAAACGGAAGAAAGATACAAAGTAAAATAGAAAAATACAAGAATCGGGAAAGGACGGTTTACTGTAACCGAAGATTTGAATTTGGATAATACCTAGATTTTTCAAGGAAATCGGATAAAGCATTCCTGTCTGAAAAATCAAGTTCGATTATTTCCTTGAGCGCCTTCGCTTTATCTTTTGCATTTTGATAATATGCTCGGCAAATTACAAAACCCATGAAATACCCAAGCTCAGGATGTTCAACCTGCCCGGTATTATAAATCCAGCCGGAAGCATTCCTTCGCCACATTTCGTTTTTAAACTTTTGCTTAAGTGCAGCCTCATTCTGCTGACCGAAGATCATATACTCATTCAGATTTTTCTGTTTTGTAACTATCTCAGCTACAAAATCTGCTGCCCCCTCCACCAGGCATTGACCAAGCACGGTTGCCGCTCCGTTCTTTTGTTGTGTATGAATAAATTCATGAATGTTCAGCGCAACGATATTTCCTGAAACCTGGGCAGCAAATTGTGATCTTAGCCAATTGGTCAGTTCAAGGGCATTCGTCCCCGTATCTGCAGATGCGATCTCGGTACCGATCAGAACCATATTACCAACGGTCATCCCCCCTGATCTGAGAGCGCCTACCGTAAAATAGATCCCGGCTGGCTTAAGATCAGGATAAAGCAGCCGAAGTTTTTCCAGGTTTTTTTCTATTGCCGGAACCTGTTCTTTTACAGCGAGGGTATTTCGACGCACGCTCTTCCAAAACAGGGGATAATCATTGATTACCCTGACATATCGCTCCGCAGAATAATTTCCTGACTTTACAAAAGCCCGGAGTCCCTCTGTTCCCTTTTCAAAATAAAGTGTATTGATAAAGTTGAGCTGACGATACCGGTCGGCCGTAGAATTGATACTGTCGTATGCGGTCCAGAAATTGTCGATATCAGCAGTACTTACTTTTGGTTGAGCAGGTGCCTGGGCTGAGAGCGGCTTAATGTTAAGGAGGCTTAGTGCTAAAACAAATATTGAGGCAACGATTTTCATTTTAAGTACCGGCTTATCTTGTATTTTCGGATTTTAAATTAAGCGCGTCAATAAGATACGACAAAAAAACGCAAGGAGATGGAGATAAAAGATATTGTAAACAGGAAGCTGGCAGTGGTGGAAACATGTGAAAGCGAACCCATTCATGTACCGGGCAGCATACAACCCTATGGTTGCCTGATTGCACTCAACAATGAAACCTTGAAAGTGGAATACTGCAGTCAGAATGTTTCGGACTTTATTGGACTGACTCCCGGTCAGTTATTGCAACAAACCCTACCTGACCTGTTACCGGAAAGCTGGTCTCAGATAGAAGAAGGGTTAAATACAGAAAAATCTGATTTTCCATTTCTTCTGCTTATAAATGAAACAGATTTTGAAGCTACTACTTATGAATACGGTGAATTGATAATTATTGAACTGGAGCATGCAACTAACGGTTCCGAAAAGGTAAGTAAGATATTTGCTCAAACCAGCAACTTTGTCGCAATCATCGACAAATCGAAAAACCTGCAGGATCTTTGCCAGAAGATCGCTGAAGAAACAAGAATTTTAACCGGCTACGATCGTGTAATGATTTACAGGTTCGACAAGGCATATAACGGTGAGGTATATGCGGAAAGTAAAATAGCTTCCCTCGAACCGTTCTTATCGCTACATTATCCCGCCTCAGATATTCCGGCACAGGCACGTGAACTGTATCTTCGTACGCTTGTCAGGATAATCAGTGATGTAAACTACGAGCCGGTTCCGATCCTGACCTATACGGATCGCTCACATGAAAGCCTTGACCTGAGTGACTCGCAACTCAGAAGTGTTTCACCTATTCATGTTCAGTACCTCAAAAATATGAAGGTAGGTGCAACCCTCACGGTCTCATTGCTGAAAGAGGGAAAGCTTTGGGGATTGATCGCCTGTCATCATCAGACTCCGAAAGTATTGTCTTACACACAGCGCCAGGCGGTATTATTACAGGGACATTTTCTTACATCACAGATCCGGGTACAGGAAGTAGCGGAGGAGTATCGCGTGACCGTAGACGTCGAAGCACATTTACAACATCTTTTGAACAAGCTTTCTGCAGAAGAAGAGTTTGAACATAAGTTTTCGCAGCTCACGTCTTTATTGCCCGTGGCAAATGCTTCAGGTGTAGTGATTGTTCATAAGGGTGAAATCTTTGAAAAAGGACTGGTACCACCCAGGGAAAAAATTCGACAACTGATAAACTGGCTGAGTGAAAATATCAGATCATCACAATTTATTTCATCGTTTTTGTCACAGCGATTTCCGGATGCAATCTCAATGAGCAGGTATGCATCAGGAATTATCTTCCATGCGCTTGGCAAGCCAAAAGAAAGTTGCATAATCTGGTTCCGTGAAGAAGTTGAAAGAACTGTCAACTGGGCCGGCAACCCAAATACTGCCGTTCAGAAAAAACAAGACACGAAATCACTTTCACCGCGGGCTTCATTTGAGATCTGGAAAGAAAAAGTAAAGTACAATAGTCTTGAATGGAGAGTTTCCGAAATAAATGCCGCAAGCCGTTTTGCAAGCGCCCTGCAGGGGTATTTTTATACTTTGAATCTTCAGGAAGAGGATTTCAACCTGCGCATGCTTAATGACAAACTCCAGAAAGCAAACCAGGAACTTTCCAATATTAACTGGATCACATCGCATGATCTGAAAGAACCCCTCCGAAAAATTCAACTTTTTGCGACCAAGATCATGGACAAAGACGATCAGGCAATCTCAGATGTGATCAAAGAATCCATCAATAAAATCCATAAGTCGGCGAACAGGATGCAACACCTTGTTGATGACATACTTTCCTATTCATTGTCATCTGACAAAAACAAAAATTTTGAAGTTGTAGATGCAGGAGAAATAATGAGTGATATCAGAGACTCTCTCCACGATGAGTTGGCAGAAGGCAACATTGAATTAATCATAAACAACGCTCCATCTGACGTAAAAGTCGTGCCGTTTCAATTCCGACAAATGATCTCGAATCTTATTGCCAACTCGATAAAGTTTACAGATAAATCACGTCCTGGAAACATCACTATAAATTTTTCAAGGGTTAATGGCATAGATATACAGGACGCGGTACTTCAACCCAGCCAGGGATATGAGCGTATAGATGTTCAGGACAATGGCATCGGCTTCGAAGAAAAATACAGCAACCGGTTGTTTGACATCTTTTACAGGTTGCACGGACCTGGCGAATACAAGGGTACAGGCATAGGCCTTGCCATCTGTAAAAAGATCGCTGAACACCATGGAGGTACTATTATCGCAAAGAGCAATCCGGGTGAGGGTTCATTGTTTAGGATTTATCTACCCTCCAATCACCAGGAGTTATGACTTCAGTTTTCCCGGCAAGCTATTCCACGCTGTCCGGAGAAGCGCTTGCTGTGTTGGTTAAGGAACGATACGGCCTGCATGCAACAACTGCAACACTGCTTGTAAGAGGAGTAGGGGATACTTATCTGGTTGTCGCTGCTGAAGCAAAATTCATCCTGCGGATATATCGTTCTACGCATCGCTCTTTTGAACAGGTAAATGAAGAAGTTCAGGTTTTACTTGCCCTCAACCAGGCAGCTGTTTCAGTGTCTTATCCGGTTGCTGATATCGACGGCAATACGATTCAGCGGATCAATGCAATTGAAGGTGAGAGATGTGCAGTGCTATTTACTTTCGCAGATGGAGAACCGCTTAAGCTCTTCAATGAACAGCAAATGTTGAATCTCGGTCTTGAAATGGCCAGGTTTCACAACGTATCTGCACAACTGGCGACCGCCGATACCAGGTGGTATTTCGATATTTCTACAACCCTCGAAGCGCCGTTTAAAATGATCAGCCCCGCCTTGAAAAAAGATCCGGAAAATTATGAATGGCTGACGAAAACAATCGCGCAGGTAAAATCAAAACTGCAGGAAACTAATACTGTAAATTTCCCGGTTGGTTATTGTCACTATGATTTTCTCCCTAAAAATTTCCATTTCAAAGATGACGCAGTTACTTTCTTTGACTTTGATTTTATGGGACGTGGCTGGCTCGTAAATGACATCATGACCTTCTGGCAACATCTTGCACTGGATGTTTATACCGGCAGAATGAAACAGGAAGCCGCTGATGAGGCTTATTCAAATTTCCTGAAAGGGTATAGGGAATTAAGAACTATAACTGATGAAGAGTTAAACCTTGTTCCATATCTCTCAATTGGCTTTTGGTTGTTTTATATGGGATTTCACACCACACATGACCAGTTTTACGCTTTCGCCCAACCATCTCATGTGAGAGTTTATGTCGGCGTAATGAAACATATAGTTAACAACTATTGGAAGCAGATTTAATGATCATTCACTTCTAAGACTTTCGACCGGGTTTGACGTAGCAACCCTGTATACCTGTGATAAGATTACAACCATAGTGATCACTATCATTACAAATACACTTCCAGCCATGATATCAAACCCCGGGCTTATTCGTGTTGCAAACATGTTAAGGAAAAAGAACGATGCGATATAGCTCATTGGCACTGCTATCAATCCGGCAATCATCACCATTTTCATAAAACCCTTTGACAACAGAATGGCTATATCCAATACACCAGCACCAATGATCTTGCGGATACTCATTTCCTTCTCCCTTATCTGTGTCAGATAAACAACCATGCCCAGTAAGCCGAGCACTGCGATCACGATCGTCATAAACGCAAGGAAGGCAAGACCGGACGACATATCCCCGGCTGATTGCTGTTCATATAATTTGCTCTTCAGCCACCAGGCTTCAAATGGCACATCAGGATTAATTGCTTTCCACTCGTTAAAGGCAGCGGATTCGAATGCAGGTGATCGAAAGCCGGTACGGACCTGCATCACAGAAAATTGAGAAATCCTGTTCCTGATAATAAGCGGCCAGACCGGGAATTCCATACCTGTATAATGAAAATCTTTTAATACGCCTGCAACTTGTACGGTGACAGAATCATCCAGCGTTAAAGTTTTACCAATTGCATCTGAAGGCGTATCAAAGCTTAAAAGTTTTGAAAGATTTTCATTGATCAGTATCTCCGTTTCATCGATAACAGATTCGTGAGTAAAGCCAGTGCCTGCTAGTAGTGTCAATCGGTTTACGTGATTGAATGCGCTATCAGCATCAAAATGATCTACCGTTACGGCATCATTTCCGGCTTTAGATTTCAATTTTGTTTTTCCGGATGCGCCGCGGCCAAAGGCGTGGGACATCATTGAGATCTCTTCCACACCATTAATAGTAAGCAGTCTTTGCTTCAGATAAGACGCATCGGCAAACTGCATCTGTACGCTATAGATATTATCACGATCATAACCGGGATCAGCAGTCGCCATATGTTCAAACTGACGGTTGAACACACCAGCAAATATGGTGATGGTTAAAGCGAGCACAAATTGTGAAACGATCAGCGACTTCCTTAAACCAATTCCTCCGAAAAGTTTTACCTGTGTAAAGTTTTTTAACACTTCTACCGGCCTGAATGATGATAAAGCCCAGGCTGGGAGCAGACCAGCAAGCAATCCCGTGAATAATGCAAAGAGTATAAACCAGCCAAACAAAACCGGGTCACGTAAGATCATATCCGGCGGAATACCTTCAGCAACAAACGGTGCATGTTCAATCAGAAGACCAAGAATAAAATAGCTTAAGGCTAATGCGATGAAAGCGTTGATCATCGATTCAATGATAAACTGAGAAAACACCTGCCAGCGCAGCGCACCGGCAATCTTTCTTACGCCCACTTCGCGTCCACGTTTTAATGAGCGCGCTATTGATAGATTGGTATAATTGAAACATGCAGAAAGCAGGATCACAAAACCGATCAATAATTCAGCAGCGGTTTTACCCTTCGATCCCACATTGCCAATCGAATTATTGAGTTCTTCACCAAGTATGATCTTATCAAATGGTTGTGCTTCAAAACGAAGATCTTCACGACCACTCAGTTTCGAAATGGCCTTCAGATCAGCACTGATACTTTGAAGCGCAGCATTCAGAGAAGCAGTGGTTTGCTTGTCGCCCATCCTGATATAAGTATAGCCGCTGAACCAGCCATTCCAAAGTTCTGAATTCTGAGCGAGCACTCCTGCTTTTTCCAGAGCGGGCAAACTGTTTAAAGAGAGATAAGCTTCAAAATTCACATGAGAAAGAAACAGCGAATCTTCAATAACCGCGGTCACTTTGAAATCACCCAGGTTTTCATAAGAAATAAGCTGACCGGTGCCGTTTAAATTTCCGAATAGTCTTTTTGCCGCTGCACGGGTGATAATCGCAGTGTTAGGTGCTTCCAGAGTGTGAAGCCTGTCACCACTACTCAACGGAAAATTAAAGATCTTCAACATTGAATTATCTGCAAATGCAGAACGGAGCTGAATGTGTTTTCTGGAGCCTTTTAATTGTCCTCCCACCGGGTATAGGGTTGTTAGTTCAGCCACTCCCGGAAATTCTTCTTTGAGTTTTTTTGCGAGCGGCAATGGAGTACTTGCAATACGGAATTCGCGGCCGTCCGCATTGTGTAACTCAGTAATTATTCTTGCCAGTTTCGACGGGGCATTATGAAAATTATCATAACTCAGCTGCATCCTGAAATGATATAGAATGATCAGGCAGATTGACATACTTAGCGCC
>JBEVNF010000117.1:0-6439 GCA_040508255.1 Flavitalea sp. | reverse complement strand
CAAAACAAATCCTTCGGGTGCTCCTGATCATTGCCTGGATCATTTTTGTGGGTCTGGGGATCGAAGCCGGCGGTTATACCTGGAATACAATCTATCCCCTTGTTACAACTCCTTATGAAAGTTGGGAATTCTGGAACCATACAGATCTTTCCTCACTCTATAATGCGGACAAAGGGCAATTCGCCGTAATCGGATTTTTTATCAGTCTCACCTTTATCCTGAAAGCAATCCTGTTCTATCTTATCATCAGGTTATTGCAGGAAGACAACCTGAATATGCTAAGGCCATTCACAAGAGCAACTGTTAACTTTCTTTTGAATGTGTCATACCTCTCAATTGCTATCAGCTTTTTTTCAGGTTGGGGCGTTCGCTGGACTGAGTCGCTTGTGGCCCGCGGATTTACCTTACCCACCATTGACAAACTTAATCTTGATGGTTCAGATGTCTGGTCATTCATGGGTGTTACGATGTTTGTGATCGCGCAGGTTTTTAAAAGAGGGATCGAAATTCAAACTGAAAACGAATTAACTATCTGAGTATGGCGATCATTGTAAATCTTGATGTAATGATGGCCAGACGGAAAATGTCGCTCAACGAACTTTCACAAAAGGTTGATCTTACTTTGGCAAATCTTTCAATCCTGAAAACGGGAAAAGCTAAGGCTGTACGTTTCTCAACGCTGGAGGCTATCTGCCGCGCGCTTAAATGTCAGCCGGCTGATATACTTGAATTCAGGGAAGACGAACCTGGTGATAGCACTTTGCCGGAAGTTTAGAATTTTATTTATATCCTGCGATCCAGCTATCAATCTTTTTTTCGAGGAGGATCAACGGCAGACTTCCTGAACTCAACACCTGGTTGTGAAATTCTTTCAATGAAAATTTGTTGCCCAGTTTCTTTTCAGCTTTCGTTCTTAGTTCACGAATCTTAAGCTGACCGATCTTGTAACACAGTGCAGCACCAGGTGTTGCAATATACCTGTCTACTTCCGTTGCAATATTCTCTTCGGTTTCTGCTTCGTTTTCCATTGAATATGATATTGCCTGTTCTCTTGTCCAGCCCATTGTATGAATACCTGTTTCAAGAACGAGTCTTATGGCCCTATGCATCTCCATACTCAGCATACCAAAGTATTGATAAGGATCTTCGTACAAACCGAGTTCTTTACCAAGTGATTCAGCATATAACGCCCACCCTTCTACGAAAACTGAAATACTTTCGGGATGCAGGAATTCAGGAAGCTGATCATTTTCCTGCTGCATGGTTAGTTGGTAATAATGACCAGGTATTGCTTCATGAAGAAACAGCGCTTCATCATTTATGTTGTTGTAATTTTTTACATCGGGAATTGGCACATAGAAAATCCCCGGTCTTGAACCGTCCTTGCTGCCGGGAAGAAATTCAGCACTTGCTGAAGCCTCTCTGAAAGCCTCTGTGCGTCTGATCTCAAAAGCTCCTTTGGGACGAAGATCAAATAGCTTCCGCAGATGCATATTGATCTGTTCGTTAACCCTTTTAAAGGAGTTCAAAACCTGTTCCGGTGAAGTATAAGGGTATAGTTTCCTGTCGTTTCTCACTGCCTGGAAAAAATCTTTCAATGACCCTGTATAACCGAGCGCTATCTTAACGCTGTCCATTTCAAGTAGAATCCTGGCAACTTCATTTTTCCCTATTGCATGAATCTGCGGTGCCGTAAGGTCAGTGGTTGTATTGTACCTGATCAGGTACTGGAAAGTCGCTGCTCCGCCAGGCAATGCGCTGAGACCAACAGATTCACGACCCGCCGGCAGATATTTGTTCTGCAGGAAATCAAGCAGCTCACGATATTTTGGAATGAGCTTTTCATTGATCACTGTTGTATATTCCTTTGTGATCCTTTTTTTATCGGTGTCATTAAAACTCCAGGGCATTGTTTTGATCGGAGCATAAAACAGGTTTTCAGGTACAGATGTGTTGGCAAAAACAGCTACCTGCGGGATCATCTTATTAATGATCACCTTTGGCAGTATAATTCCTTTTTGAATGCCAGTATTCATTTTAAAGATGGCAGTATCCAAAAACTCTATGTACCCGTTTACTCTTTTAAGCCAGTTATCATAATCTGTAAC
The DNA here is from genome assembly GCA_040508255.1 of Flavitalea sp. GTDB lineage: Bacteria > Bacteroidota > Bacteroidia > Chitinophagales > Chitinophagaceae > DATHKG01. Next base: position 4,331 of record JBEVNF010000117.1, on the reverse strand, counting down.
TGAATTGAAAGGCTGAATACTCTCACCACCTGCAAGTTGTGAGAAGTAAAGATTCAATGACTGCATCTGGTTCAACGGCATCAGCTCAAACCCAGGCATATCAAACATAGGTGAAGCTACAGTTACCAATGGGCTATTAAGTCCTTCGAGTTTGATCTTACAATCCCATTCCATCACTCCCCTGCTCATCCATTGCGCCGGTGATACAGAGGCTGAATCAAAACCTGCCAGTGCATTCAGGAACTTTGTGTATTGCTCTTTAAGTCCCTTTTGATATGGCGCAGAGATATAGTTTTGAAATTGTGAGTTGTATTCGCTGAAACCAGCCTTGGTGGCTTCGATCGGGTTAACCTGTTTTTTGAATGTATAGTATTCCCTGAAGAGACTGTCAAGTCGTGCAGGTGCAGTCTTATCTTCAGCAGCCTGGTCAAAGTCGCAGCCAGCGAAACCCAGCACTAAAAGCAGGATAAGATATCTCATGTGGTTTTGGTGGGATTTTACCGGAATATACGGAGGATTTAAATAATGTAATGTTTGAATTTTGCAAGAAAAGATTTGAATAGCATAATGTTCCACATATAGTTCTGGCTTAATTTTGGAGCTTTGTTTCAACTTAAATACAAAACTATATGATAGCAGCAAAAGGATATGCAGCCCAGAGTCCCACAGAAGATCTTGCTCCATGGAAGTTCGAGCGCAGGGAAGTAGGCGCACATGATGTTCAATTCGAAATACTTTATTGTGGCGTTTGCCACTCTGATCTGCACCAGATCAGGAACGACTGGTTTCCTGGTATATTCCCCATGGTACCGGGCCATGAGATCGTTGGTCGTGTGATCAGGGTGGGTGATCATGTAAAGAATTTCAAGGTGGGGGATCTTGCAGGAACCGGTTGTATGGTTGATTCATGCCAGGAGTGTGAAAACTGTAAAAACGATCTCGAACAGTATTGTGATGAAGGAAATACACAAACCTACAATGGGATGTCGCGTGACGGTAAATCTCCGACATACGGTGGTTATTCTGACAGCATCGTGGTGAGGGAGGAATTCGTGCTGAAGATTGCTGAGAATGCTGATCTTCCGGGCGTCGCACCGTTGCTTTGTGCTGGTATCACAACATACTCACCACTCCGTCACTGGAAAGTTGGCAAGGGACATAAGCTTGCAGTAGTTGGTCTTGGTGGTCTCGGTCACATGGCTGTGAAATTCGGTGTTGCTTTTGGTGCAGAAGTTACTGTGTTGAGTACTTCACCAAAGAAGGAGGAAGATGCGAAAAAGCTTGGTGCACATCATTTTCTTGTCACCTCAGATAAAGCACAGGTAAAAGCAGCAAGAAATTCATTTGATTTTATTCTGGATACAGTTTCTGCTGAGCATGATCTTAACATGTATCTGGGTCTGCTAAAGACTGATGGTGTTCATATCTGTGTGGGTGTGCCTTCAAAGCCAGCTCCCGTGCATCCTTTCAGTATTATCGGCGGAAGAAAAAGCCTTGCCGGATCTTCGATCGGTGGTATAAAGGAAACCCAGGAAATGCTTGATTATTGTGCAGCAAACAATATCGTATCTGACATTGAACTGATCGATATTAAAGATATTCACACCGCTTACGAGCGTATGGAAAAAGGTGATGTACGTTACAGGTTTGTGATCGATATGGCTACGCTTTCTTAGGCAGCATAAAATAGTTCGTGTGAAATACATCCCCGGAATGTTTAGACAGACCGGGGATTTTTTATCTTCGGCAAATCGATTTAACGTTTATGACGTTGGTTGATTTACAATAAAAAACATGAAAATACACAGCTATCACACACAGGTTGAGTGGACAGGAAATACCGGCAAGGGTACTGAATCCTATAAATCATATGAGCGTGCCCATTTAATAACGGTTGATGGAAAACCACCGATTGCTGCTTCATCTGACCCATCATTTCGAGGTGATAAAACCAGGTACAATCCGGAAGATCTATTGGTTGCATCATTGTCGTCATGCCATATGTTATGGTATCTGCATCTTTGTTCAGCAGCAGGGATCATAGTTGAAAGTTATACGGATAATGCAACTGGTGAAATGAAAGAAGATGCAGATGGTGGCGGTGTATTTACAAAAGTTATATTAAAGCCTGCTGTCACTATTAAAGATTTATCAAAAAAACGAGAGGCTCTGGAATTGCATCATAAAGCAAATAAATTATGCTTTATAGCAAACTCGGTTAATTTCGAGGTTTTGCATGAACCTGTTATCAACTGATCAATATAAACAACCATTCAATGAAGATCGTTTCTGTTTCAGCCAGGATTACCATATTAATTTTCCTCGTTTTCGGCCTGACGTTTTCAACAGTTGCACAAACACCCAAATACAAAGTTTATGCATTACGGTTTGCAAGATCCGGTTATCCTTTTACAAAGGCTGACTGGTCAACCGGCGGACCAAAAGACCAGAAAGTTGATATCAGCTTTGTTGTGTGGTTATTAAAAGGCGATAATGGTAAAAATATCCTTGTTGACGCTGGCTTTCTCGGTCATTCTGAAGAAGGCAAGGAATTTCAGCTTGTCAGTTATACCCGGCCTGATTCAGTTTTGTTGAAGATTGGTGTGAAACCATCAGATATCAGCGATATAATAGTAACCCATCCTCATTTTGATCATATCGGTGGAATATCACTGTTTCCAAATGCTAATGTGTGGATGCAAAAGAAAGACTTTGAGTTTTTTGTTGGTGAAGCGTGGCAGAGCGAAGACGGGAACGGTGGATTCAATAAACAGGATGTAAAGGAAACAATTGATCGAAATCTTGCCGGGAAGCTCAAACTCGTAAACGGCGATAACAAAACCATACTTGAAGGAATCACCGTGTACACCGGATCGAAGCATACATCTGAATCACAGTATGTGCTTGTAAACACCGGTGATAACAAGGTGATACTCGCTTCAGATAATATCTGGATCTATTATAGCCTTGATAATAATGCACCGCCATCAAAGGGCGGCACGCTTGATGAGAAGGGATATGTTGCTGCTATTAAACGGATGAAGACGATGGTGAAGAGTCCGAAGTTTATCATTCCGGGTCATGATGGACGGATGTTTGAGATTTTCCCGAAAGTGGCAGATGATGTGATTGAGATAAAGTGATCTTCCATTTTTTATACGCGTCGCGCATACAGTTGCCACAAGCCCGTGCTCTTATCAAAACAGACAGCTCCCGTAATTGTGCAGTTTTTGTTTTGCCAGGGTCTGATTAACAGATCATTTGGTTTTCCTGATAAGTTGTTTAGTGAACTCCATTTGCGTATCAAGTTGTTTTATAAAATCATCATAGCTCTGCCATACAGTATGATCGGGAATTATACCTCTGCCGACAGGTTGATCAGGTTTTGGAGGGGCATCCTGCACAACATAAACAATGGAGAATTTTGTTTTGATCTTTGATTCCGGCAATTCATAGATCATTGGCATATGACCATTGTGACCGAGATAACCACCACAGGTTTCTACCCCGACAATTGTAAGATTATCTGCATAAGCCTTGATCAGCGATGCAAGATGTGATCCCGCAGACGCCACTCTTTCATCTATGAGCAGATAAGTCTTTCCTTTGAACCGCGGTTGTTTGGGATGATATACAGGATTATGTTTTGACTCCTGATCGTTTCTGCCATTGATAAGTTTTGGGAAATAGCTTTTCAGAAATTGTTTCCCGCCGGTCAATTCATCTCCTGACATCTTATGGTCCGTAGTGATCCCCCAGAAATATTCTTCATAGGGAACATCGTCGAAAATGGTATAAGCAGAATCATTCTCCCTGAATGTATGATCAGTGAGATACATCATGGGTTGTTCGAACATAGGATCTGCGCCACCAGGATTACCACGAAGATCAATTATAAGATTGGCAACCTTATTTTGTTCAAGACTAACAAACACACTGTCTATAAACTTTACATAGCCAGGAAATGCAGGATCATCAAGTCCTGAAGCCATTGAAAAAACCCTGAAGTTCAATAGACCGGTATTCTGATCTGTCATCTCAAAGCTGTGTGTAGGCTGTTTTTTGAAATCGGTTAGATCATCAATCTTTGCGCTGTATTTCTGATCGAGGTTTTTTTGTCGCTGCTCAAAGGAAACCGCAGGTATGGTAACATTTAATCGTTTTGTCTTGCCCGGCAGCGTATACCCGACTTCATATTTATCTTTCAGTCCATATTCAAGAAGATAACGGACACCAAAACTATTGTCAAGATCACCTGATTGTTTTTCGGTAGTTACATAACCATCTGCCGGCAGGTATTTGTAAAAAGATTGCAGAAGTTTACCAACATC
>JBEVNF010000413.1:0-3061 GCA_040508255.1 Flavitalea sp. | reverse complement strand
GGTGCCGTTTCCCGGTAGCTGTATTTTGCTACCGGGATCGGTTATGATAAAAAAGCCTCAGAGATTATTTTTTGTTATCAGCGAGCGTTAGTCCCGCAGTGTTCTTTGGTGCTTCCGGTTTTATCACAAGATCTTCAGATAAATTGTCAAGACCAGAGATCACGATCCTGTCTCCAGCTTTGATACCCGATTCAACGATGTAATCATTGCCACTTTTACCTGAGATATGTAGCGGATGTTTGCTTACACGATTGCTGTCGCCAACTGCGTACACAAATACTTTGTCCTGTACCTCAACCGTCGCGGATTGCGGTACCAGAATAGCATTTGAGTGTTCCTGCTGAAGCCTTATACGGCCTGTGTTTCCCGAGCGCAGCAGGTTATGTTTGTTTGGAAATACTGCACGTAGTGTGATTGCTCCTGTTGTCTTGTCAAAACGTCCGTCAACCATATCAATTCTTCCTGCTTCACCATAAACTGTGTTATCAGAAAGTACAAGCGATACCGGCGGAAGATTTTTGATCTTATCGTTGAGTGTATTGCCTTTGAATTGTGATTTGAAATTGATGAAGTCTGTTTCGCCGAGACTGAAGTATGCATACACTTCATGAACATCAGATAAACTTGTTAATGCTTCCGGATCTGAGGGTGATACCAGGCTGCCTTGTTTCTTTGGAAGTCTTCCGATATATCCATCAACAGGTGCAGTTACGTTGGTATAACCCAACCTGATCTTTGCGGCAGCAACTACAGCTCTTGCCTGTTCTGCGTTTGCGATGGCAGCGCTATGTGTTGACTTTGCAACTTTAAGCTGGTAATCGGAAACGATCTTATTCTCAACAAGTGGTGTAAGTTTTTCAACTTCAAGTGATGCATTGTTTACTGCAGCTTCTGCAGACTTTAAACTGGCAATTGCATTGTTGAGTTGTTCACGGTATGGTTGCTCGTTAATCTTGAAAAGAGACTGGCCCGCTTTTACATAAGCACCTTCGTCAACAAATACTTTATCAAGAAATCCATCCACCTGGGGACGAATTTCAAGATCTACTTTTCCCTGCAATGAGGCGGTATAGTCGTGCCCGGTTGTTGCTGTTGCAGAGTTGATGGTAATTACTTCCGCGGCTGGTGGAGGTGCAGGAAGTGGTGTGATATTTTCAGCGCAGGCGGCAAATAAGACGGCTGCGATAAATACGAGTGTTGTTCTCATAACTTGATTAAATGATTTAACAGCGTTAAGAATGTTAGATAAAAAAACGGTTTTTTCAACCGGCGCGCAATGGTTTGAATCGCATGGTGTTACGGAGCGATTGCTTTCGTTATGCCTCTTATGGCATCCAGTAAAATTCTTCGGTTTAACTCGTCGGAGGCTCCGCGGTTTGTGAGATTAATGGAAACTAATCCATGAACAATTGACCAATAGGTGTAATACCATCTGCAGATCTCATCCTGATTCTCCAACGGGATGTTTGTCAACTGGCTGATCAGGCCGGTAACAAGATCATATGGAGCGTCGATGTCTGCGTTTTCCTGTTCGCGACAACAGGTCATGGATACACCGAACATCAGTTGATAAAGTTCTTTCTCCTGAAAAGCGAAGTTCCAGTAGGCGGTCCATACTGCTTCAAGCTTTTCTTCGAGACTGAGTACCTTATCACTTGCTTCCTGCATTTGCTGGGTCAGCATCCGGTAACCCTTTTTGTTCAATTCTTCAAGAATTGCTTCTTTATTAGCGAAGTACTCGTAAATGATGGGAGCAGTGTATTCAATTTCCTCTGCGATCTTTCGCATACTTAACGCCTGCCACCCTTCACTCTTAACGATATTAAAAGCCGAACACAGGATATTACTCCTGGTTTCCTCCTTTAACCTCATTATTCTTTCCTTGCTTGCCATTTGTTTTACAGGTGTAAATAATCTAACACCGTTAAGTAAAGGTAGTATGAAAAATTTGTAGCCTCCAAATAAAATTTATCTGAGGACTACAAATTTCGATTTTAAACTCATGCCGGATTGTAGTAAGTAGTTGTTGTTGAGGGAGATAGCACAAAAAGAAAAGTTCTGTTAATTCAAATCAGAAGATTCTCTTTCATACTGCGCCATCACGCTTCCTTTGGCCAGTATGTGGTTTTTCATGATTTTCTTTAGTTCAGCTTTTGTTGCTCCGGGAGCCAGGTCAAGCTCCGCATCCAGCGCATAAATACTGAAGAAATATCTGTGTGAACCATCGGGCGGACACGGTGAACGGTAACCGGTTCTTTCGGCGGAATTGCTGCCACTGATTCCCGGATTAGAATCTTCCTCGATTGTAGTGGTTGGAGGAATGTTCCAGACGATCCAGTGATCATAAGTGCCACCCGGTGCATCGGGATCTTCTAAAAGCAAAGCAAGGCTTTGTGTTCCGTGAGGAATTTCATTGATATGAATTGGCGGATTTACTGCTGCGCCATCGCAGGTATATCTCATTGGAATAGTTCCGTCGTTTTCAAAGGCAGGACTAGAAACGTCCAGTTTTGCGGTTAATGTTGAAGGCATTGTTTTTCTTTTAGAGGATGATAGATTTGAAAGGGAATTTACATCATAAAAAAAGCGGACCATTTTTTTCGTGGCCCGCTTCTTTCAAATTGCGTAAAAATTCTCAGATGTCATAAGTGTTTACTATGAGCAGGCTTGTCAAATTGTGGAAATAAGTTGGGGTTGGCATCATCCACATATTCGAGAATGTCACCGGGCTGACATTGTAATGCTTCACAGATGCTTTCAAGTGTGGAAAACCTGATAGCCTTTGCCTTCCCGCTTTTAAGCACGCTGAGATTCGCAAGCGTGATGTCGACCAACTTACTGAGTTGGGTAAGCGACATCTTGCGTCTGGCAAGCATTACATCAAGGTTTACGATGATGGGCATTGGTCAGATAGTAAGGGATTGTTCGTTTTCGAGAACATAGCCTCGACGAAAAGCCTGGGCAGTAAACACCGCGACAGTCGCAATAATAAAGGGCCAGGAATGTTCGGCGAGCCTTGCGGATAAAGGAAGAAACGTGAACTCGTTTGGTATTTCAGATG
>JBEVNF010000406.1:0-5856 GCA_040508255.1 Flavitalea sp. | reverse complement strand
AAGCCTCAGGGCAGATTAAGGGTTGAAAGGCCACTCCTTTGTAAAATTTGCCTTCACAAGATATACTATCAACCCCGTGGCAATGGCGATCATTCCGCTGATCATCATTGTCCACCCGGTTGATACCAGGATCCCGATCCACAACGCAATTGCAATCAATGCCGGGAGAGGATAAAGTGGCATCCGAAACGGAAATAAAGGCTTCGAACGCTTACGGTGAAGCAGTATCAGGCCAACTGCCTGTGATATGAACTGAACAATGATACGCATCGCTAGTATCGCACTGATCACATCACTGAGTTTGAAAAGCAAACTGAAAACAAACGCAATGGCACCGAGAAACAATAACGAAAAATGCGGAAAGTTTCCGGTAGGATGCAAACGGGCAAACACTTTAAAGAACGCTCCATCTACTGCCGCCGCATAAGGAATTCTGCTATATCCAAGCATCGCTGAAAAAACAGATGAAAATGCAACGATCAAAACCATTACCGTTACGATTTTTGCTGCGGTACTTCCCAGCAGCTTATACATAAACGCACTGATCACAAATTCACTGTAACGTGCTTCCTCCCATGGAATCACACTCACCACACTGATATTCATTAACAGGTACAATCCCGCAATACCCGCAATTGAAAGGAACATACTTTTCGGGATATTTTTTGAAGGGTTCACGATCTCTCCGCCAAGATGACAAACATTATAATATCCCAGATAACTGTAAACACTTTTTACACTTGCAAAACCAAGTGCTGAAACAAATGCATAGTTAATGGTAAGCCCATCATTGATATTACGCAATGGTTCAGAAAAATTGCCATATGCAATGCCACCACCAATGATCCAGAGAATCGTGAGTAAAACCGTGATCCATAACACCACAGTGATGCGACCAATATCTTCGATCTTCCTGTATAGCAGCCCAACAATTGCAATAACAACCGTACCACTTACCACTTTTGACATCAGGGGTGTAAGCGGAACGAGGTAAGAAAAATAAGCAGCGAAGCCTATAGCTGCAGAAGCAATGACCAATGGTGCCTGTATCATGGTTTGCCATACAAAAAGAAAACTCATCATGCGGCCCGGACCTTTTCTGCCATAGGTTTCACGTAAAAAATTATAAGAACCACCGGCAAGCGGGAATGCAGCACCCAGCTCACTCCAAACCATTGCATCCACAAATGAAAGCACTGCACCCGCAACCCAGGCATACAGGAACCAGGGTCCATTCATCATTCCTATCACCATTGGTAGTGTGATAAATGGACCAATGCCAACCATGTCGGTCATATTGATCGCTGTTGCCTGTAATAATCCGAGCCGTCTTTCCTGGGGATTACTGTTCATAATAACAAAAATGCATTGAAAAATTTAAATGTATTGATTTAATTATCCGCAGATGTGCATTACTCCTGAATGCAAAAGGTCCCGCAATTGCAGGACCTTTTCACATTTATTTTAATGACAATACATCATTTATTGATCAACAGTTTTGCAGTTTGCACTTTACCATCTATACGCATTCTTACGGTATAAATACCGGAAGAAAGTCTTTCAAGATTATCGATCAGGAATATGTTGCTGCCGGAAACGAGTTGTACCTGTTTCTCTGCAACCTTACTTCCATTTGCTGAAAGCAGTTGTATATTGATTTGCTGACGCGACAATGCCGAAACCTGCACGGTTGTAAACCCGCGTGCCGGTTGCGGATAGAGGAGCAATTCTTTTGTTGTTGAATTGGTTCTCACAACAAGTGTTTTGCTGTAAGAGAAGCTGCCATCCTTATCATTCAGTTTCAAACGGTAATAGTTAACCGAAGCGGTACTGCCGGAATGTGTATACTGGTATTTCAGTTGCGATTCGCTGAAGGAAATCTGAGAAAGAGGTACAAAGTCGGTTCCGTTGGTACTGAACTGAACTTCGAAACCCGCGAAATTCACAGCACGGTCAACGGACCAATCGAGTACTGTTGATCCTGAACTTTGCGCGGCGGAAAAAGTTTGAAGTTGAATAGGAAGTACTCCACACGCCGAATTGCCAAATGTAGCATTCATAAAAACAGGTGGGTTCATCATTGTTATGAGAATACCATCACTACCATTGGCGGCACCGTAAGGGCTACTAACAGGATTAGTATTATTTGTTAATCGCGTTAATCCGCTGGTACCCGCAGTTATTACACTCGACGAAAACGTTCCTGTGGCAATTATAACGCCACCGCCACCGCCGCCACCAGGTCCGTGTTCATAATAAAGTTGTGCATCTCCGCCGCGACCGCCAACGGCACTGGCAGAAATGCCACCTAGTCCGTTTGCTACAGATGTACGGGTAACCGCGATGATGGTTCCACCACCACCTCCACCGCCTGCCGCATCAGTCTGGCCCGCACCACCGGTGCCGATCAGGCCGATTGCAGCCGCACCATTAGCCTGAAGCGAGCCACCGGTACCGGCAAAAGAACCGGCTCTAACCAGAATTATCCCACCACCACTTGCGCCACTGAGATTGAATTCATTCGTTGTGGTACCATTATTACCGGTACCGGCACCACCGCCACCGCCCATAACAACACGGTTAATTTGTCGTTGGGCGAAAGCTGCACCACCATGACCACCATATGGGAATGAACTTACGGTTCCGCTGCCACCGTGCCATCCGGAGCCTCCAATTCCGCCGGCTCCGCCATTACCACCGCCGCCGCCGCCGGTATTGTATCCATTGGCGCCTGGCTGGCCATCCGTTGATCCACCACCGGCATTTCCGGGTGCTCCGCGACCTACATTTCCATTAAGATATCCTTCGCCGGTAAGAATGGTCGTTGAATTATTAATAGATGCAAATACGAGATTCGGGGTTCCCGAAATTCCTTCTCCCTTTGTACCACCGGTAGCATTCGCAGAATTGGATGCGAGTGATGGAAAACGAAAGTCTGTGTTCGCGATCGCTGTCGAACCATTTGAATTACCTGTTGTCGCCCCGTTTTTTTGCTGTCCCGCACCACCACGAAAACCAAGCCCATTTACATTGATCGTTCCGTTGAGCGTCATCGTATTTACCGCATCAAGTACTACTACGCCACCTGTCGCACCGTTCCAGAATGGGGCGGTAACGGTAACAGATGCATTAAGCGTAAAATTAAAATTTCGCGGAATCCTGATCACCTGGTAACTCTGAATTGCACCGCTGGCAAAAGCACGGGTGAAATAACTATTTACAAGGCCTGATTGAAGCGTGAGCACACTTCCGGATATACTTGCTACCGTTCCATATTCATAACGACCAGCAACAAGATTTGTAGTCAGATAACCCTGGCCGAACCCACCAGATACACCATCACCATAAGTATCACCGTTCGTGGAATTGAAGTCTGCGCCCTGCATTTGCATGATCATGACCAGATCATTGGCTGCAAGTGCTGTTGCACTACCACGTGAATCAATCGCACCAACTGTGAGCGTTGTCGCCCCTGACACCGGATTTCCTGTTCCGGGATAGTAACTGTTTAAAATTCCGTTTGCTGAGATCGTGGTTGTACCACTTGTAGGTTCAGTACCGCATTGTGCATTAGAAGTCAATGAAAGGCACAAAGCTGCGATAGCAGAAAGCATAAATTTCATGTGCATTGGATATGTCGATTGGTTTTTTCGGAGGTAATGTTATTGCAAACATAAGGGATAGACGCAATAATATGTTTCATGTGGAGAAGTCCGTAAGGTCTCAATCAAAGAACATAACCCAAATCAATAACCGAAATTCCGGAAAATGACAATCCGTTAAAATATTATATCAGGTTTCGAAAAAAATCATTTCATGAATCCAACTTGCGTTGGGGATTCATAAGACTTTTCCGTTTCAAATAATCCTGCACCTCCTTTGAATGCTGACTTAATAAAACAATATTGAAATAACGAAGATCGCGGTAAACACCATTTGCTTTCATCTGGTATTGATTCCATAATTTATCGATGGGCTCTTCGCGCAAAACGCGGACAGCCGAAATTGTTTTTCCGGTAGACGGTGTAATTGTGATGAGATAGTAGGCAGTGTTCATAGCGGCGATTAAAATGCTAAATTATTTAGTATTTTCAAGCCGGCAAAATTTTGTTTTTTGGAATTTTTTTTTACATTTGCGTAACCGGTTACGTAATCGGTTTTAAATATCGGATCATGAATATTTATGAGCAGGCAGGAAAAGTATCAATAGGAAGCAGGTTGAGATTATTGACGGAACAGATTTCGGAAGACGCAACAGCTATTTACCAACTATACGGAACAGAGTTACTGCCTAAATGGTTCCCGGTGTTTCGGGTTCTGCAAAACGGTGATGAAACTGTTACAGGGATTGCACAGCAGATCGGTCATTCGCACCCCTCTGTAAGCAAAACCCTCGCGGAGATGACAAAAGCAGGAGTGGTGAAAATGAAGACTTCAAAAATGGATGCCAGAAAAAGCCTGGTCAGCCTTTCTCCAAAAGGCATTCAGATCAGCAAAAAAATCCAGGTGCAATATGAAGATGTGAACGCAGCGGTGGAAGATATCCTTGCCCAGACGAGGAATAATCTCTGGGAAGCCATCGGCGAGTGGCAATATCTCCTTGGTCAAAAAAAACTTTTAAAATGGTTAGAAGAACAGAGGAAAAAAAGAGAAAGCGCCGGTGTTTCCATAATCAGCTATTCACCAAAATATCAGAAAGCTTTCAGGGATCTGAACGAAGAATGGATCTCGAAATATTTTAAAATGGAAAGTTCAGATTACAAGGCACTGGATAATCCCAATGGATACATCCTGAAACCCGGCGGATATATATTCGTGGCATTACTGAACAATGAACCGGTAGGTGTATGTGCGTTGATAAAGATGAATGATGTGGAATGGGATTTTGAACTCGCGAAAATGGCTGTGTCGCCGGCGGCGCAGGGAAAAAATATAGGGTACCTGCTGGGCAGGGCGGCACTCGTGAAGGCAAAGGAAGCGGGCGCATCAAAAGTTTATCTCGAAAGCAACACCGTACTTGCGCCAGCCATTAATCTGTATAACAAGCTAGGCTTCAGAAAAATTTCCGGCTATCCGACACCGTACGAACGTTGTAACATCCAGATGGAAATTGAAGTATAAACAAATGGTTTTCTTTTACTGAAAGAGAAACAGTTTTTTCAGATCATCTTATCTAGCCCCTGTAACATTCTTTCTTCGCGCACGTCTTTAGCGGTATCGTTCACCTACATTATACCGCTTATGTTCAAAAACTTTTTCAAGGTCGCCTACAGAAATCTGTGGCGCAACAAGGGATTTTCGTTTATCAACATCTTTGGACTCGCGGTGGGAATGGCCGCTGCAATACTGATCGTTCTCTGGATCCAGAACGAACTGAGCTATGATCAGTTTCACACGAGAAAGGATCATATTTACGAAGCCTGGAACCGTGCGCGCTTTGATAACAAACTCTTCAGCTGGAACACCACACCTAAAGTTCTTGCCCGCACACTGGAAAAAGATGTACCGGAAGTTGAACGCACCGTTCGTGTTCAATGGACCTCAGAATTCCTGTTCAGCATTGGTGACAAACGAATGATGCGACGCGGAAACATCGTCGACACGGGCTTTCTGCAGCTATTCAGCTTTCCTCTTGTGAAAGGAAATCCTGCCACAGCATTGAATGATATGCATTCAATCGTGATCACCAAAAAACTATCCACTGCTCTCTTTGGCAAAGATGATCCCATGGGCAAGGTTGTTAAGATAGATAACAAAGACAATTTTGTTGTAACCGGTCTTATGAATGATCTCCCCAATAATACCAGGTTTGATTTTGAATACATTATTCCATGGTCATATCTTGTTCATAAAGGA
>JBEVNF010000400.1:0-8547 GCA_040508255.1 Flavitalea sp. | reverse complement strand
AGTGTCTGTTGGTAGCGGTACCGACAAAGGAAACTTCCGTTTGTCAGTGTCGAACCTGGATGCAAAATCAATCATGCCTAACAGTGGTCTGAAAAGAAATACTGTTAACCTGAATATCAACCAGACCATCTGGGAAAAACTGAATGTCAGCGTAATGTTGAACTATGTTGACGAAAGATCTAAGAACCGTCCAAGATTAAGTGATGGTCCTCAGAATGCAAACAACATCTTCTTCCTTGCAGCAAACGTTGATCAGTCAATCCTTGCTCCTGGCTATGATCTTAACAGCCCTAACGGATCAGAAACCAAATGGAACGATAACATCTATGAAACAAACCCATATTTTGTTATCAACCGTGGTATCAATGACCTGGAAAGAAAACGTTTGATCGGTGCTATCTCTGCACGCTACAACTTCACTGACTGGTTGTACCTGCAAGGTCGTCTTGGTTATGACTACACAAATGACCGTCTGTTCTCTGTTGAACCTACAGGTCTTGCTTACACACAAGGTGAAATGGGTAATCTTGGTGATCTCAGAACATCAACTGCTCTTGAGCTGAACCCGGATGTACTTGCCGGTGTAAGACATGACATCAACGATAACTTCTCTTTTGATCTTTCTGTGGGTGCTGCCCTCAGAAGAAACAAAACCGAAACCTTGAAAGTTGGTGGTGGTCCGTTCGTTATTCCATTCCTTTACTCTCCGTTCAACGTTACATCGTTCAACAGGGATTATGGTTATGGTGAAAGAGAATCACAATCTGCTTACTACACATTGGATCTCTCTTACAAGAACCTCCTGACCCTGACTACTACTGGTCGTTATGATGTTTATTCAACACTTCCAAGTTCAGATCGTTCCATCTTCATGCCATCAGTTTCTGGTAGCTTCATGTTCTCTGAGCTGATGAAGACTCCAAGCTTTAACTTCGGTAAGCTTCGTGCTTCTTATTCACAAACAAGTGGTGAACCATCTGATCTTTATATCACTCAGCAATACTATTCTGTTGGTAACACTATCAATGGTGTAACTACAGGTAGCTTCAGCTCGGCTCTTCCAAACCTGTTCCTGAAACCATTCACACTGACTGAATTTGAAGTTGGTACTGAGTTAAAGTTCTTCAACAACCGTCTTGGATTTGACGTAGCTTACTTTAACCGTAAAACAAAGAATGAAATCTTCAACGGAGGCATTTCTTCTTCTACAGGTTATACAAGCCAGTACATCGGTACAGGTTCTACACAAAACAGCGGTATCGAAGCACTCGTTACAGGTTCTATACTTGCTGGTCCTGGTCTAAACTGGAACTCTTCATTCAACCTTACCTGGATCAACAACAAAGTTGTTGACATTTATGGTGAAACAAGCACAAATGACAGAGCACAGTGGGGTACTTACCGTCCGTTCAACGCTTACACCTATATCATCAAAGGCATGAGTGGTCCGCAGGTTTATGCTTCTGACTACCGCAGAGATGAAAGTGGTAATATCGTTATCGGTGCTGATGGTGTTCCTTTGGCTGGTCCTCAACAGGCTTTGGGTTCTACTCTTCCTAAAGTTTATGGTGGCTGGAACAACGAATTCACTTACAAAGGATTCAATTTTGCTTTCCTGTTTGATTACAAATTTGGTAACAAGGTTCTTTCTGCAACCAAATACTATGCAATCCTTCGCGGTCTTGACAAGATGACCCTGGAAGGTCGTGAGACTGGTGTTGTTGCTGATGGTGTTAAGGAAGATGGAAGCAAAAACACAACAAATGTTCCTGCACAGACTTACTACCAGGAGCTTGCTCGCAGAATTGGTGCACTGGAGGTAATGGACGGAAGCTTTATCAAGCTGAGACAAGTTACACTTGGTTACACATGGAGTGAAAAATCATTGGGTCGTCTGCCATTCCAGTCAATTTCACTTGCATTCGTTGCTCGTAACCTGGCTACTTTGCTGAGACACACAGATCACGTAGATCCTGAGTCTGGTTTCTCACCAAACGTTCGTTATTCTGGTATCGAAGGTTCAAGTCTTCCAACTACAAGAACTTATGGACTGAACCTCAACATTAAATTCAAAAAATAACTGAACTCATGAAAAAATCAATAATATACGGAGCGTTGATTGCAGCTGCGATGGTTCAGACCGGCTGTACGAAGGATTTTGATGCGATCAACACAAACCCCCGTGAGGTAACTGCCAGTCAGTTCAACCCCAATTACCTGCTTTCACAGGCACAGTGGGAACTTTCAAACACTGGTTACAGCCAGTTGTTGTTTGAAAGCATGTGGCCACAGGTGTTGGCTTCAACCTTCGATTACTACGGAAACGGAGATAAGTACACACCAAGTACCAACACGATCAACTATCAGAACAACCTTTGGGATGAAGAATACCGCACTGGTAGTCTTGTATACGAAATGCAGAATCTCGTAAGAGAAAATGCTGCACAAAGTAACCTGCTGCACATCGGTACCATCATGAAAGTGATGATCATGCAACGAATTACAGATGTTTATGGTGATGTTCCATACTCAGAAGCTTTCCAGGCAAAAACAGGTCTGGTTCAGCCAAAGTATGATACTCAACAGGAGATCTACACCTCAATGCTGACTGAACTTGAAACAGCTATCAATGCACTTGATGCTGCCAAAGCAACTCCAACTGCTGATATCTTCTACAATGGAAATATCGCGCAGTGGAAGAAGCTTGGATATTCACTGATGCTGAAAGTTGCCATGCGCCTTACAAAGGTTGATGCAGCTACTGCACAAAGCTGGGCTGAAAAAGCAGCAGCAGGTGGTACTTTCACTGCTGTGGCTGATAACATCAGGGTAAGAGGCGATAACGCTACAGGTTTCGGAAACGCAACTGTTGGCGCTCTCAGAACTGCTTCAGACTATCTTTACGTGAAATGGTCGAAAACTTTCATGGACTATCTTAAATCAACTGTTGACCCACGTGTTACAGTAATTTCTGAAGTTCCACAGGCTGGTCTTGCGGCAAACGGTAACCAGGATCTTGCTGGTGACAACTCTTATGCAAGGCAGCTTGGTCTTCCAAATGGTTACGAGCTTGGAAACGGTGCGCGTGGTATCGAAACTCACCCGCAATACCCTGGTCCATCAGGTTCCGGAAGCGATATCGCACCTTTGGGTAACTACTCACGTCCACGCACTTCATTGTACCTTGACAGAAGCGGTGTAAACTTCCTTTACACTTATGCTGAAAGTGAGTTCCTGCTTGCTGAAGCAAAAGCAAGAGGCTGGAACGTTGGTGCAACAACAGCTGCTGCTCACTATGCAAACGGTGTTACTGCCGCAATGCAAAGTCTCGGACAATTCAATGCAAACGGTAACATTGACAATGCTGCAATCGCTGCTTATGTAGCACTGCATCCTTTGAATACTTCTTCATTGAACACTCAGCTTCAGGATATCAACGAGCAGTACTGGGTTGTAACCGGAAGTACTTTCAACTTCATCGAAACCTGGATCAACTGGAAACGTTCAGGCTATCCTGTACTCACTCCAATTGTTTTCCCAAATAACTTTTCGGCTGGAACAATTCCACGTCGTATAAGATATCATTCAAACGAAATGGCTCAGAACCCAGCTAACTATGCTGCTGCGGTTGCACGTATCCCTGACAATGCAGGTGATGTGTTTAACTCAAGAGTATGGTGGGACAGACCATAAGTTCTTCAAAATAAAAAACAGGTCCACTACAATGTGGACCTGTTTTTTTATATGTTAAAACGGATTTTTTAATTCCGATTTGCTGCCATGATTTGTAAATTGAGTCTCTGCTCATGGTAACCAGGACAACAAACTGCAAACTCTTTCAAAACCGCGCCAGGTATCTTCTTCTGGCGACAGCGTTTATTTTTCGCTTCAGTAACGCTGAGGCACAAACGCTTTTTGATCTTCTACCATCCAAAGAAACAGGTATCAGCTTCAGCAATACGCTGAATGAAACAGAGAACCTGAATGTAATGGCTTATGAATATTTCTACAACGGCGGCGGCGTTGCTGTCGGGGATATCAACAATGATGGTCTTCCCGATATCTACTTCACAGCCAATATGAAGCCCAACAAGCTGTTCCTGAACCTTGGTGGCATGAAGTTCAAAGACATCACGAAACAGGCCGGTGTTGAAGGTCGCAGCGGCGGCTGGAAAACTGGTGTCACCATTGCCGATGTAAATGGTGATGGTCTTCCTGATATCTATGTTTGTTACTCAGGCAAGCAACCAGACAATCTTCGTGGCAACCAGCTTTTCATCAACAAAGGCAATCTTGGCTTTTCAGAGGAAGCAAAGAAATATGGCCTTGATGATGTAAGCTACAGCACTCAGGCTGCCTTTTTTGACTTCGACAATGATGGCGACCTGGATATGTTCCTGCTCAATCACAACGTGAAGAAGTTTGACAACATGGAGCTGGCAAGATTCAGGCAGGAAACAAGCCCGCTCGCTTCCAACAAACTTTATCAGAACGATGGGGGAGTGTTTAAAGACGTTTCATCAAAAGCAGGTATCACACAAAATCCACTCACATTTGGTCTCGGTGTTGCAATTGCCGACATCAATAAAGACGGGTGGCCGGATATCTATGTTACGAATGATTACAACGAACCGGATTATCTGTATCTGAACCAGGGTAATGGCACCTTTACTGAAACTTCAAAACAAAGTCTTAAGCATATCTCTCAATTTTCAATGGGTGTTGATATTGCAGATCTTAACAATGATAATCTACCTGACATCGTAACGCTTGATATGATGCCGGAAGATAACCGCAGGCAGAAGACCTTGCAGCTGCAGGAGAATTATGAGTCATTTCAACTAATGGTTAACCAGGATCTGCATAAGCAATATATGCGGAACATGCTGCAGTTGAATAATGGTGATGGAACCTTTAGTGAAATAGGACAACTCGCAGGCATTTCAAATACAGACTGGAGCTGGTGTCCGCTGATTGCAGATTTTGACAATGACGGTTATAAAGATCTTTTTGTGACAACAGGATACCTGCGTGATTACACGAATAAAGATTTCTTAAGATACTGGGGAGATTACAAGATCAAAAAAGCAATGGAACGAGAACCAACGCTGATGATGGATCTTGTAAAGGCCATGCCGTCTACGCCATTTCAGAATTACATTTTTAAGAACAACGGCGACCTTAGTTTCAGTAACAAACAAAAGGAGTGGGGTTTTGAAAAGGATAAGTTTTCCAACGGAGCTGTATACGCAGATCTTGATAACGATGGGGATCTGGATCTTGTGATCAACAATATCAATGAAGAAGCCTTTATATATCGCAACAATACAAGAGAGCGCAATCTTAACAATTATCTCGGTATCAGACTAGCCGGTAAGAAGAAGGATGTTGGGATTGGCGCTTCAGTATTGATCTATGTTAAAGGCCAGCTACAGCGCCAGGAAGTAAATCCCAATCGCGGATATCTTTCCTGTGTGTCAACCGTGTTGAATTTTGGAACAGGTAAATCTGAGGTTGTTGATTCAGTGGTCGTAAACTGGCCGGATGGAAATATTCAACGATTTGTGAACGTAAAAACAAATCAACAGTTCAATATCGCATACACTGTAGCAGGCACAGCCCCTGGTAACAAACCATTGCGCGCACTGCCCTCATGGCCGGTTGAAGCAATCGCACCTTTATTTACCAAAGCAGAAAACATTCTCACATACAAACATGCTGATGTACAGGAGAACGATTTCAAGCGCCAGCCGCTGATGTTGTTTATGTATAGCAAAACAGGTCCTGTGATGGCAAAAGCAGACATTGATAAGGATGGTCTTGAGGATCTCTATATCAGTGGCGATCTTGAAAACCCAGGTTTTGTATACAGGCAAAATGAATACGGAAAATTAGTAAAATGGGATACGGCAGGCTTTGGAACAGACGCGGAGTCTTGTGTTTCAGCAGCGCTGTTTTTTGATGCCAATGGTGATGGCGCACCGGATCTTTATCTTGCCAGAGGCGGATACAGTCTTTTTGAGCCAAATACCATCACTTTACAGGATCAGCTTTATCTCAATGATGGTAAAGGTGGATTTACATTGAGTCGTGGTGCATTACCCAACATGAGTGCATCTTCAAAATCGGTTATACGTGCCTGTGATTATGATGGCGATGGCGATCCTGATCTTTTTGTTGGCGGCAGGGTTATACCCGGAATGTACCCGGTTGCACCGCAGAGTTATCTTTTGAAAAACAATGGCAAAGGAATGTTCCTGCAGGTATCGACTCCTTTTGATAAAGCAGGTATGATCACAGATGCAGCCTGGCTTGATCTAAATAATGACGGCAGAAAAGATCTGATCTTTTGTGGTGAATTTCTTCCGGTGACAGTCTACATAAATTCGAAAGAGGGTTTCGTTGAAAAAACAAAAGACTATTTTCCTGTATCTGATCCAGGGTTCTGGAACACATTAAAAGTGGCCGATCTGAATGGTGATGGTCTTGAAGATCTTGTTGTCGGCAATCTCGGATCGAACACACAGATCAAAGCAAGCGCCACTGAACCCGCAGATTTATATTATGCAGACTTTGACAAGAATGGTTCTATCGATCCTTTCTTCAATTTCTATCTCGGTGGTAAAAGTTATCCGTTTGTAAGTCGTGATGAGCTGAATGATCAGATTTACCCGATGAGAAGAAAGTTTGCATCTTATAAAGACTACTCAGCCGCAACGATGAAAGAGATCTTTTCAGCGGAGGATCTGGCCAATGCCACACATTTACAGGTTACCGAAACCAGGTCCGTCGTTTATCTCCGTAAAGGAAAGGTTTTTGAAAAGCAACTTCTGCCTCCTGCGGCACAGTTCTCCATGATCTCGAGGATCGAAACCGGTGATTTTAACAAAGATGGAAAAATTGATCTGTTACTCACAGGCAACCATTCAGACAACCGGCTTAAGATCGGTAGCATTGATGCGAATTATGGGTGTGTGTTGCTTGGTGATGGATCAGGCAACTTCAAATATGTTGACCAGGTACAATCCGGGCTGAGTGTTGCAGGAGACGTTAAATCGATGCTCACCATAAAAGTCAAAAACGAAAATATAATTGTAGCAGCAGCGGGTGATCATCCATTGCAGTTCATAAAGACAAAGTGATGAAAAAGATCTGGGTATTGCTTTTACTTTTTTCAGGAAGGTTGTTTGCACAAAGTAGCAGCAAGGATTTTACTGATCTTATCCAGCCATCCATCTTCGCAATCACAAAGGTGATGATGCATGATGTGGTAAATCCACCCGCAGCAAGCCGTTTTTATTCTTACTGCATGATGGGTGCCTATGAGATCGTTGCAACTTCAGACAAGTCAATGCCCGGGCTTCAAAAGTTGTTGGCAGCATACAAACCTGAGAAACCGGTTTCATCCTACACAATCACCAATTCACAGATCACTGCATTGTATTGTATCCTCGAAACAGGAAAGCTGATGTTGCCTTCAGGATATATGATTGAAAAGGATCTTGACGAACTAAATACTAAGTTGAAAAACCGAAAGGTTTCAGATGCTGTGATCAAAACAGCACATGAAATTGCTCTACTCATCGCAAAAGACTGTATCAGATACGCTTCTTCAGATGCTTACACAAAGCTGAGTGCAAAACTAAGATATACACCAAAGAAAGGAGAAGGTTATTGGTATCCGACGCCGCCTGCCTATCTGGAAGCGGTTGAACCAAACTGGAAAACAGTTCGCCCGTTCTTTCTTGATTCCAGCAGCCAGTTTATTCCTGCACCACCGGCACCTTACAGCACAGACAAATCAAGTGAGTTCTATAAACTCACAGATGAAGTTTATACCGTTTCTAAGACACTCACCAAAGAACAATTGCATATTGCATCCTTCTGGGATTGTAATCCATTTGCAGTTGAAAACGCCGGACATTTATCACTTGGCTTTAAGAAGATCAGTCCAGGGGGGCATTGGATGAATATTTCAGGCATTGCTGCAAAGCAATCAAAGCTGAGTTTTTCTCAAACAATTACAATGCAGACCATGGTCGCATTCTCTCTCGCAGATGCATTTATCAGTTGCTGGGATGAAAAGTACCGCAGCCATCGTATCAGACCGGAGACTGTGATCAATAAGCAGATCGATATCAAATGGCAACCTTTGTTGCAAACCCCACCATTTCCTGAATACCCGAGTGGTCATAGCGTGATCTCAAGTGCTGCTGCTGAGGTTTTAAGCTTTTTCCTTGGTGACAATTATAGATACACGGATGATTCAGAGATGATGTTTGAGATACCTGCAAGAAAATTTACCTCATTCCGGGCGGCTTCAGATGAAGCTGCGATTTCCAGATTGTATGGTGGGATACATTATCGTGATGCCATAGAGTTTGGCGTGATCGAAGGGAAGAAAGTGGGAGAGTTGATTGTTGGAAGATTGAAGCAGTATGGCATAAGCTCATTCAAAAAATAAAGTGAAAGGGAATCTACCGGAGATTCCCTTTGATGATTTTTACAGGTTTTCCTCTTTCAAGTACATTATGTTCCTGCCACTGG
>JBEVNF010000364.1:0-4614 GCA_040508255.1 Flavitalea sp. | reverse complement strand
AGTATGAACATTGGTATTCAGCGCAAGTTCTTTAACAAACGTTTTATTGTAACCGTGAACGCTGTTGATCCGATCTTCAACCAGGAGAATCGTTCGTTTACATACGGGCCTGATTTTAATCTTGAATCTTTCAATACAACCAATTCAAGAAACTACAGGTTGACGGTGGGTTATAATTTTATAAGAGGTGCAGGAAATAAGGAGAAACTGAAGGCACTTACCAATACGTAATTGTTATTTAAGGATCACAGTACCGGTCCTCATCAGCAGATCTTTTTCCATCTTCTTCAGATGCTGATGTGTCTGGATAAGCATCATCTGCTCTTCTGTTGTATGAGGTTTCTCAAGATCCCGCTGATTGTCTTCAATCATCTTCCTGATTTTTCTAAGCTTAAGATAACTGAGCGTCGAGGTTACTTCGTCACGATAAATCTCCTCTGTGGTTTTGATCTTAGTTTCAAACTGGTCTGTCCAGTTATGACTGATCTCGTAAGGAAAATCCATGATGCCCAGAACGAGTGTACTGACGCTGCGATCCTCATGATATAGAAAGTTCTTTGGACCGGGATTCAGACCTTCGTTATACCAGACTTTATAGGTTTCAATGATCCTGATCAGTTCGGGATTGTGAATGGTGCTTTCATCGAGTTGCTCTTCGAGGATGTATTCTGCAACAGTCATATCATCGTCCCATGGCATCGTTCCATATTCAAGGAGAATACGGACCATACCACGTTCCTGTAATTCATCCTTGTTAAGAAGTGCAAGCGTGTCATCATCTTCGGTAGGTGCGAAGGCAGCTGCTTCGGCATTGCGTTGATCTTCGGCAGACTGTTTGTTTTCCTGTTTGGTGATCTTATCGCGAACGATCTTATTCACAAGGTTGAGTAAACCCTGTTCTTCGATATTCAGCATTGCCGCGCTCTTGCGGATATAATCCTGCTGGCGGCTGAAGTCTTCTACCTTGTTGATCCTTGAAATAGTTTCAGCAACCTGGTTCACGGCTTCGGCTTTACGCTGCGTGTCATTGCCGGCATCTTTCAAACTTACTTCAAGCTGGAAGATCACAAAGTCTTTCTTGTTTGTTTTTACAAACTCCCTGAAAGCAACTGCACCGATCTTGTTTACATAACTGTCCGGATCTTCTTTGTCAGGTATCAGTACAAGTTTTACATTGAGACCTTCTTCGAGCGCCAGATCAAGCCCACGCAATGCAGCTTTGATACCGGCATTATCACCATCATAGACGATGGTAAGATTGTTTGTGTATTTTTTTACAAGTCTTAACTGATCGGGTGTAAGAGAAGTACCACCGGATGCAACCACATTTTCAATGCCAGCACGATGTAATGAAACTACATCAGTATAACCTTCCACAAGAAGACATTCATCTTCCTTGTCAATTGCATGTCTTGCGAAATAGGAACCGTACAGGATTTTACTTTTGATATACAATTCGTTTTCGGGAGTATTGATGTATTTGGGTCCTCGATCTGAAGAGCCAATTACTCTCGCTCCGAATCCGATGATCTTCCCGGTTTGGTTATGAACGGGAAAGATGATACGCCCGCGGTAATTGTCATAAGAGTTACCATCGCGAACTGCCACGAGTCCGCTTTTTTGCAGGTTCTCAAGACTGTATTGTGCTTTCAGTGCAACGCTTGTGAAAGCATTGCTTTGTTTCGGACTATATCCCACCTGGAATTTCTGAAGGATCGCTTCATCGAATCCACGCTCTTTGAGATAACTTAAAGCGATATCCTGGCCCTCATCGGTATTGAACAGTTGCTCAGTAAAGAATTTCTGTGCGAACCCATTGATGATATACAGACTGTCCGCAACCTGCTGCTGTTGTTTGTATTCAGGAGAGGTTTCTGTTTCTTCGATCTGAACATTGTACCGGGCAGCCAGCCACCTCAGGGCCTCAACGTATGAGTATTTCTCATGATCCATCAGAAACCCGATAGAATTGCCGCTGCGTCCGCAACCAAAACATTTAAAGATCTCCTTTGTGGGAGAGACCGTAAAGGATGGTGTTTTTTCATTATGGAACGGGCAGAGACCAAGATAGGAGGTACCGCGTTTTTTCAGTTTTACGAACTCCCCGACGATTTCGACGATATCGATGCGGTTGAGAATTTGTTGTATGGTGTCTTGCGAGATCAGGCGACAAATGTAAGCAAAAACCTCCTCTCAGGGAGGTGGAGTCCCAACCTTTGGTCCTGCCACCTTCTCAAAGAGGATGATGTCGCTTTTTTTCTTAAATTACACTAACAACCCGCATGTAACTACCTGTATTTTTTTACCTCATAAAAACGTACTCCAATGGTCATTACAGAAGTATCTACGCTTTCAAGAGAATGCAATTCATGGAGAGAAGAACTCCGCAATCAGCGCGACAGGCTCACGGGTGCTAAACTTAAATTACGGGACCTGTCAGCAAATCAGACCAACCCCGACATTCTCACAGAGATCGAACATCTGGACAATCAGTTTCACATCCAGCTTATCAATGTGCATGATCTTAAACAATCAATCAAGAAGCACGATAAAAGGATCCAGGATGAAAGAGCCATTTCGGATGGGCTTGTAACTGATGATACGCTTGCAGATCATGAAAATCTGTTTGATGATTTTCAGCGACTCGAGCATACACTGCACGGCATAAGACAAGAGTTTGAATACTTTGTTAGACACGCAAGCTAAGCAAATAAAAAGGTCCCCATTGTTAAGATGGGGACCTGCTACTCATTACTGCCTGCCTATATTCAGAGCCTATTGAACCATGATGATCTTGTTGATCACCAGAGCATCTTTATCAGATACTCTTACAAGGTATGAACCTTTAATACGTTTTGTTGCGACAAGGCTAAGCTCCTGTTTGCCATAACGAACCTGTGTTGCTTTTGACTCAAGCAATCGACCGTTCATGTCATACAGGTCTATCTTTGCTTTCTCTATTGCTACCGGTGATTCAAGTATGATCGAGTTACCGTTTGTTATTGTAGGGTAGATCTTTGTTTCGGTGATCTTTGAAACCAACAGTGTTGATACTAGTGAATATGTGATTGAACCATCAAGATCTTTCATCGCGAGTCTGTAATAAACAGTTCCGCTTCCATTAACAGCATCTGTGATCAGGTAGTTGTTTTCATACTGGTTGCCTGTTTTAGGAGCAACTGTTGCGATATCTGTGAATGTTGATCCGTTTGTACTTTTCTGAATAATGTATTTTTCGAAATTGGTCTCTGATTGTGCTTTCCAACTGATCTGTGCTTTGTTGTTTGAAAGCAGAACAGTATTGAACGCTGTGAGTTTTACAGGCAGCAAACTTGCTGACATTGTAAAGCTGATACGGTTCTGTCCGGTGTTCTCAAAATACTCGATCACCATGTCGTAAGTACCACTTAAAGAAACAGTATGGCTGGTTACAACATAAGACTGAGTTGACCATCTGTTGATAGCCCAGGTTGCACCACCATCAAGACTAAATCGATATCCATCATCACCGCCAACTGTGAACACATAGGTTCCTGCAGGCATATTTCTCGTTAACCTGAAACGTGTACTGAAGTTTTCAGTTGTCTGAGGACAGCTAAGTCCACTGATAGTTACGTTATCACCACCAAAGTTTTCATCAAAGTTTGGATCGCCTGCTGATCCTTCAAGACGAAGACCTTTATAGGTATTGAAGTTCTGACCTGAGTAGATATAACCTCTCCAAACATTTCCTGTTCCATATACACTCTGATCTTCGGTTCCTGAACAGATCACGGTTTGTGCAAATGTGATCCTGTTATCGCCGGCGTTCTCATAATATTCAAGAACAATATCGTAGGTTCCGTTCATTAGCGCAGTTGCTGAAGTTGTTACATAACTCTGATCACTCCACCTGTTAATGAGCCAGGTTGCACCACCGTCGATGCTTAAACGATAACCATCGTCACCACCAACCGTGAACTGGACATTCTGATTTGTATATGTTTTACGGAGCCTGTATCGAACACTGAAGTTTTGAGTGGTGATCGGACAGCCATTTGTATTGTAGGTTACGTTTGCACCACCAAAGCTTTGGTCGAAAGCCGGGTTACCACTTGTTCCTTCTGTCACATATCCACGGTATGTGGTAAAAGACATACCTGAATAAACATAACCTATCCATGTATCACTCGTTCCGTATGTTACCTGGTCGCCCATCGGGGTACAGGTTTGCGCATTCACAACTGAGCTTATTGCAAGCCCGAGTATGAGGAGCGAATTTTTAAGAACGGATTTAAATGTGGTTTTCATGATTTAGGGTTTTGACTTACAGATACTGCCAATAGGACATCATTCGTGCCTATTACCTAAGTTGTTGCTGGACAAATGTTTGAAGGCATTGTATGGAGTAAGAACTTTCCACGGATGGGAAAGTTTGTATAGAATTTAGACAGATTGGTCTAAGGGGAATTGGGGTTTTTGTGTAGAGGTAGGGGGAAATGTTAGATTATCGGCGGGTATGGATGTTGGTTTGACTGTTGATAGCGGGGGTACTCATACTCATCTTCCGTCACGCCGCAGGCGTGACTCCCGTCCCCCGGGGAGGAAAAAAAAAGGCTGACGGTCACCCGTCAG
>JBEVNF010000349.1:0-11568 GCA_040508255.1 Flavitalea sp. | reverse complement strand
AGCATCGAAAAAACACCAGGAGTTCTCTTCTTCCCTCTCGTGTACTTTTACACAAAGCTGTGAGGGGAGTTATTTTCATCGCCTTTTTTGCGAGCGAAAAAGAGCCAACAATCTAACTCCAGACTGAGTTTGCGAAGCAAAAACAGCGTGAAAATAACTCCCCTCACAGCTTTTTACTCTGATCTTAAATTATTGACGGGGTTTGCCAGAGACGCCTTCACCGTATGGAACATCACGGTCAGAAGGGTAATAACCAATACAAGCAACGCAGAGAAAATAAATGGAGCCACGGAGAGTCCTGTATTATAAACAAAGATCTTCAACCAGTTATTCATAAACACATAAGCCACCGGAAAAGCTACGAGGCAGGAAACACCCACCAGTACCACAAAGTTTTTGGTGATCAGCGGAATGATCTCGCTTGGTGCGGCTCCCATGATCTTCCTGATGCTTATCTCTTTCTGACGCTGTTGAGTGGTGAATGCGATCAGTCCCAGTAATCCCAGGCAGGTGATCATCACCGTCAGTATAGAGAAAGTAGTAAAGATCTGTCCGCGTTTCTGATCTGCTGCGTATTGCGAATCGAAATCCTGGTCAAGGAAATTGTATTCAAAGGGCAGATCAGCAAAATGTTTTTTCCAGGTACGTTCAACAGATGCGATAGTAGCATTGATATTTTTAGGATCAAGCTTGATCTGGAAGTTATTACTGTAAGGCGCGTAAAATAAAAGCAATGGTGCAATTGCATTGTATAGTGACTTCTGATTAAAATCTTTCACCACACCAACCACTTCAAAATATCTTCCGCTGGTATCGCCGGGAAATTTGATCTTTTTACCGATTGCTTGTTTCCAGGCAAGATCCTTTACCATCGCTTCATTAACGATCACACTTCTCAGTGTATCGGGCAGCCCTTCAAAATTTCTGCCCTGGCTCATTTTCATACCAAGGGTATTAAAATAATGTTCATCGATACCATATACATCTACGCCTTTATCTGCATAACCACTATTGGTTTCTATACTGAAAAGATTAAAGCTGATACCTTTTCCAGGTGTTGCCTGCGCAGAGCTTACAGCAGTTACATTCGGGAGATTTTTGACTTCATTTGTAAACGCAGTGATATTACTCCTGATATCTTTATTAGCATTTGCAGTCGCAACCAACACCTGCTGTTTGTTGAATCCAAGATCCTTGCTTCTCAGAAATTTCAGCTGGTTATAAACTATCCAGGTACAGATGATCATGATCATTGAAATTGAGAATTGTGTTACAACCAAAGCGCGGCGCAGATTCACATTGCTGGAACCCTTTGCCAGGCTACCTTTCAATGTGTGGATAGGATTGAATTTTGAGAGATAAAATGCAGGATAACTTCCACCAAGCAATCCGACAAATATGACGATCCCAAGCAGGATCAGCAAAGTACCCGGCTCAAGTAACGATCGGAATGAGATATCCTTTCCGGCAAGCTGATTGAACACCGGTAACAAAAGTGCTATCAAACCCATACTGAGCACCAGCGCGAACAATGCGATCACAGTACTCTCCACCAGGAACTGTGCAACTAACTGGATCTTTGAAGAACCTGTTACTTTTCTCACACCAATCTCCTTGGCACGTCTTGCAGAACGTGCGGTTGTAAGATTCATGTAATTGATGCAGGCGATCAGCAACATAAAAAATGCTACTGCTGAAAAAATGTAGATATAGGAAACACTCCCCTTCTCTTCAGGCTCATTCGCAGTTTCTGAATAAAGATGGATGTCTGTAAGTTTCTGAGTTTTGAAATCAATACGGATATTATATTGTTTGAAAATTACCGCGAGGTATTTATCATAGATGGGCTTGAGTTTTTTGCTGAATAAGGCTGCATCTGTATTTGGCTTCAGTAAAACATAAGTATAGATATTGAAACCTCCCCAGTTGTCAGCATAGTCCGCCGGCAATGTACTTCGTGAGATCAATAAATTAAACCGGAGACTTGAGTTGTGGGGAACATCTTTTATTACACCCGTAACCTTATATACATCTCCGTTGTCATTCTGCATTGATTCCCCCACTGCAGTTTTGTTACCGAAGTATTTTTTAGCGATAGACTCAGTCAACACAATTGAATTAGGTGCGATCAGTGCAGTCTTTGAATTCCCGGCAACAAAATCATAACTGAAAACCCGGAACACATTGCTGTCTGCAAAGTAAATTTTCTCTTCATAAAACCTGATATCGCCGTGTTTGTACATCATGCGGCCAGCAGGCACAAAGCGCACGGCCTCCTCAACCTCAGGATAATCTTTTGTGAGACTTGGCCCCAAAGGAAACGGACAGATCGCCCATTTCATCATTGGTTTATCCGGCTCCTGGATGTCTGAATTGATACGATAAATCCTTTCAGACTTTGTATTGTACTTGTCATAACTAAGTTCATCCTTAACATAAAAAATAAGGAACAGGCTGAAGGTAATACCGATCATCAGACCGGCAACATTGAGCAGGCTGTACCACTTATCTCTTTTGAAATTTCTTACGGCAATCAGCAGGAGATTTTTGAACATGGCAATTAAGGGTTTTACGTATAGTTATCATGATTCACTGTAAATCAGTTACATACACTGAACAAAACCCAATCTACGTGCCATTTCGTAATTGCTTGCCATACAAAGTGTTCAGAAACGAACGTCTCGAAAAGTGTGCGGAAACGAACAACCCATTGTCCACCTTCGCTACGCTTTGGCGCCCCCTTAAAATACAAACTCCGATGATCGGAACCATCGGAGTTTGTAATATCATTCAGTAATGAATCATAAATTCAGGTAATCGGGAAGTTGTGGTCTTGAAGCGATAGAATCGTTGATGATCTTCAAAACATCTTCTCGTTCCTTGCCCGTAACCTGTAGTCTTGGAGCACGAACATACTCTGTACCGATACCGGTAGCTGTTGCAGCCATCTTGATATACTGAACCAGTTTTGGATGGATATCAAGTTCACATACCGGAAGGAACCAGCGATAGATCTTCAGCGCATCTGCATGGCGACCGGCTTTCACAAGTCTGTAGATAGCAACTGTTTCGCGTGGGAAAGCGTCAACAAGACCCGCAACGAGACCGTCAGCACCTGCACAAAGGCTTTCATAAGCCAGTGTATCAACACCACCAAGGATCTTAAACCGGTCACCAAAGCGGTTAACCATACGTGTGATGTTAGTGATATCCCTTGTTGACTCTTTAACGGCCTGGATATTTGGAAGCTCAGCAAGCTCCTCAAACATTTCGAGTGTGGTCATGATCTTATAATCCACAGGGTTGTTGTAGATCATAACCGGCAACGAAGTTGCTTTTGCTACTGTTTTAAAGAAAGCAACAGTTTCATTGTCATCTGACTTGTATCTCATAGGTGGCAGAAGCATAAGACCATCTGCACCATTTTTTTCAGCTTCTTTTGCTGCATTTACAGCAACACTTGTAGATTGCTCGCAAACATTCAGCAATACAGGAATTTTACCTGCCACGATCTTCTTTGCTTCTTTCAGTAATTCGATCTTTTCAACATCAGTAAGCGTGCTGGCTTCACCGAGAGAACCACCAAGGATAATACCATCAACACCGGCTTCAACCTGAGCGTTGGTATTCAGTTCAAATGTTTTAAAATCAAGTTTATCATCAGCAGTGAAAGGTGTAAGCACCGCAGGATAAACACCTTCCCATTTTACATTACTCATATTAAAAAGATTGATTGTTGAGAACAAATCTAGACTGAACCAGACAAATAATCTTTTCCTGTTTTCGTAGATACTTGACATATTTTAACATACCGAACGCTCTAAATCAAACAAATCACTTACACGGGGGTTAAGATCAGGTAATTAAATACATTTGCAGCATTATGATCAATACCAATACATACCTCCAACGCAGGGCAGCACTGAAAGCTAAAGCGGGAAAAGGCATTCTTGTTTTTCTTGGAAATGACCAGGTGGGAATGAACTATCGTGATAACTGGTATCATTTCAGACAGGATAGCACCTTCCTGTATTTTACAGGTCTCGATCTTGCAGGACTTGCATTGGTAATTGATATTGATTCTGATACCGAAACCTTGTATGGCAACGATGCCACAGTTGATGATATCGTCTGGCAGGGTCCCGTGCCAACTATTAAAGAACTTGCTGCAACAGCAGGGATCACCAAAACGGCACCACTGGCAGATCTGAAAAATGTGTTCAACCCGGTCAGTCTTCCGGTTATCAGCTATCTTCCTCCATATCGCGCAGATCATTATATCTGGTTGCAACAACTTACAGGTTATTCAGATGCAGAGATCGATGCAAAAGTTTCGGTTCCCCTCATCAAGGCAGTGGTAGCATTACGTTCTGTGAAATCTGCGGATGAGATTACTGAGATAGGCAAAGCAGTTAATGTTACAAATGCAATGCAACTTAAAGCAATGCATTATGCAAAGGCAGGAATGACTGAAGCTGAGATCGCTGGCCAGCTACAGGCTGTTGCGATTGCAGGTGGTGGCGATCTTTCTTTCCCCACGATCCTTACTACCAAAGGGGAAACGCTCCACATACACTACACAAGCAATATTGTAGAAGCTGGCAAACTTTTACTTGTGGATTGTGGTGCTGAACTCCATAACCGTTATCCCGGTGATCTTACCCGGACCTTCCCTGTTGATAAGACATTCACATCTCTTCAAAAAGATGTTTACAATATTGTATTGAATGCACAGCAAAGTGCAGCCGATGCTTTAAAGCCCGGGATCAGATACATAGACGTACATCTGCTTGCGGCCGAAAAACTGGTTGATGGGTTAAAAGAGCTTGGTCTGATGAAAGGTGACAGCAAGGAAGCTGTAGCAAATCATGCGCATACTCTGTTCTTCCAGTGCGGCCTGGGACACATGCTGGGTCTGGATATTCACGATATGGAAAATCTCGGCGAGAAGTATGTCGGCTACTCAGAGGAAATGGAAAAGAGTAAAATCTTCGGGTTGAAATCATTGCGGCTCGCACGTAAACTGGAACCTGGCTTTGTGCTGACAGTGGAACCTGGTTTATATTTTATCCCAACCCTGATGGATATCTGGAAGAAAGAAAACAAACTTTCACAATTTATCAATTACGATAAGCTTGATCGGTTCAGAAACTTCAGTGGAATCCGCATTGAAGAAAACTACGCGATCACTGATAATGGCGCACAACTTCTTGGTGAGCCATTGGTGAAAGATGTGGCGGGTATAGAAGAGATCAGAAGGCAGGTTTTATCCTGAGTGTTAAGAAACATTATTCAGATACATCGAAACATACTCCCTCGGGCTCTTACCAGTTGTTGACTTGAACACCCTGTTGAAGTTTGTTATACTATTGAATCCACAGTCGTAGGCAACAGATGAAACGCTATTGTACGACCCATCAATAAGTTTTTTGCAGGCTTCATTGATCCTGATCTCATTGAGGAAAGTCACAAAAGTTACGCGTGTGTGTTTCTTGAAGTATCTGCAGAAAGCCTGCGGAGTCATATAGGCAGCACCTGCAACCTCTTCGAGAGTGATATCGCGGTTATAATGCTGCATGATATAATTGTAGGTGTTGCTTAATCTCGCACCCTCATAATCACTCACAGAATTAAGTTTGATATCGGGCGCCAGCGCTTCCACGTTCTGAATTCCACTGAGTGAACCAAGCAATTGTAAAAACTTTGTGAGCTGATCAAGTCCTCCCGCATGTTGTATGCCCCGGATGCGCCCGGCTATATCGGTAAAATATTTCTGAGGAACCCGGAAACCACTGGGATGCGCGGAGAGAAAAGTTTGTACCTGTTTAAGCTCAGGCAACTCGAGCAGGGAAGAGATCCGGCCCTTCATATTAAAGAAAATCGTAAGAGCATGAGCGCTACCCTCTTCTTCGGTTTCCCCTGAATGACTCTTGAAAACATGCGGTACATCCGCACCGATCATATAAACCTCGTTTTCCCGGAAAGCATGCATCACAGATCCCACCAGTAAAGTACCTGAACCCTTAACAATCAGCGTCAACTGCATCTCAGAATGACGATGCAGATAAGGATAAAAATGAGGCATAACCTGTTCCTCAATCAGTATGGTTTTATCTTGCGAAGGGGGTATTGTGAACGGGAGAACTTTCATACACGTCGGTTGCTTCAATATCGGCTACAATATACTAAGATTTTACGCCATTTCCGGTTACCCGCATAAACGTGTGATTTCTTACAAAAGGTTTCGTTTCCGGCAGGTTTATCATTATCTTGAAGAAAGCAACTGTTAATATAAACAGAAAAGGGAGATGAGATATAGGGGTAAAGAATTCCTGCATTGTCATTCTCTTAAATAGCTACTAATGATACCTGCTCTGCTAACATATCTTATCAGGAAACTGATCATACACCTGCGATCGGGACAAAAACCCCTGATGATTGCCTTGATGCTCACAATTAGCAGTGCAACAATGGCGCAGAAAAACTTTGTATTATACGATGTGATCTACAAAGATGAAAAGATCGGAACAACAAAGATCAACACCGTAACCAATGGTGATACCTTACATTGCAGCATTGTTTCTGATATTTCAACACGTTTCCTCTTCAGCATTAAGGTAAAGTCTGTAGAAGAATCAACATATCATAGCGGTAAGCTTGTTCATTCAATTGTAAACAGAAATGTGAATGGAAACGAAAAGGTGAATCGCAGTACAATCGCAGGCATCAATAATTATGCACTTCATCGCGAAGGCACAAAAAGTATCATCAAAAGTGACCGGATCAATTTCAATGTGATGATGCTGTATCTTACCGAGCCTGTTTCGCTTACCAAAATCTATTCAGACAATCATCAGCAATTTCTTAAAATTGAAAAGACAGGCCCGCATCTTTATCGTTTGAATATGCCCGATGGCAATCACAACCTCTATCACTACACAAACGGCATCTGTACCAAAGTGGAAGTCTTCAGCCAGTTGTTTGACATGCAGATTGTATTAAGATAAAAATCACCATTTATGAAAATTCTTGTTACAGGAGCCGGTGGCTTCATTGGGAATCGTCTTGCCGAAACCCTCGCCGCACAGGGTCATCACATCAACGCAATGGTCCGCAATCTTCCTTCTGCTGCAGTGAAAGATCCCAACATCAGTTATATCAAAGGAGATATAACCGATCACTCATCTGTTATAAATGCAACAACGGGATGTGACCAGGTATATCACGTAGCCGGTTATGCGAAACTGTGGGCAGCAGAACGAAAAACTTTCTTTAACGTAAATGTTACCGGAACTGAAAATGTATTGAAAGCTGCATTAAGCGAAGGGGTAAAAAAGGTTGTATACACTTCGAGCTGTGCTGTATTCGGACCTTCGTTGCTTACACCTATAACCGAAAATGATCCAAGGATCACAGCATATACAAATGATTATGATCTTTCGAAACTTTTCGCAGAATCAACGGTAAAAGAATATTGTGCAAAAGGATTAAATGCTGTTATAGTAAATCCTTCAAGAGTATATGGTCCGGGGCTTACAACCCATGCAAACATGATCTCAAAACTGGTTTTAAAAGCAAGAGCAGGCAGGCCCGTCCTGGTTCCATATATTAAGAATGTGATTGGCAACTATGCCTACATCGATGATGTGGTAAACGGCCACATCCGTGCGATGTTAAAAGGCAGAACAGGCGAACGTTATATCGTAGGCGGAGAGAACCTTAGTTATGAAGAGGTATTTAAGATAGTAAAAGAAGAGATCCCTTCAGCAAGATTAATTCCATTACCCGCATCTGCAGTAAAACTCTGGGGCAATTTCGAACTTTTAAAACACAGGCTGTCTGGCAGCGAACCAAAATTCACACCGGATGCTGCCAAACGTTATCTGCAGGATGCCGCCTTCGACTGTTCGAAAGCAATCAATGAACTGGGGTACAATATAACCGGCTTCAGGGAAGGCATCAGGAACACAGGTAACACACCACAAACGCAAACAAAAGGAAGAACAAGCATCTTCATGCAAACCAGTCATCAACACAATTAATCATTCCATGTACACACTGATCACAGGGGCAAGCGAAGGACTCGGCAAATGTATGGCGCTCGAGTGTGCCACAAGAGGTATGAATCTTGTGCTGGTTGCGCTTCCCGGACCCGAACTTGAACATCTTGCAAAATTCATCAGGAAAAATTATGGAGTTAAGATCCTTACTATAGCACAGGATCTCACAGAGGAAAGAAGTGCTGAAAAGATCTATAATAATGTTGTTGAAAATGGTATTGACATCAGCATGCTTATCAACAATGCCGGCATTGGTAATACCAGGTATTTTGAAGAGGAACACCAGCTGATGTTTGATAGGCAGATAAAGATCAATGTACTTTCAACAACAGCACTTACACATACCTTTCTCCCTATGCTTCGTAAACATCATCGTGCATACATTCTTAATGTAGGTTCGCTTGCCTGCTTTTTCACAATTCCCCGCAAGCAGGTATATGGTGGCACAAAATCATTTATCTATTTCTTTTCAAGAAGTCTTCGTTCAGAACTCAAACGACATAACATCCACGTAAGTGTACTGTGCCCCGGTGGCATCAATAGCAACGCAAAACAAACCATGTTCAACAAAAGCGGCACCTGGATCAGTTCGCTTTCACTTATGAACCCGGAGGAGATCGCACCCATTGCGATCAGCGGACTGTACCGCAACAAGGCAGTGATCGTTCCCGGACGATTGAACAAGTTGTTTCTGCTCCTCGATCGTTTCACTCCCGGATTTATCAGGGAGGCAATTATCAACCGTCAGATCGGGGCCCTGGGATAATATGTCGTATTTATTCAATACCAGCGGTTGCCCACCCGATACCTTTGCTTTCAAATAACCCCTTATTATGAAAGTTCTGAAGGTAACAGGTATCATCATACTTGTACTCATAGTTTTAATAGCTTCTGCCGGTCTGTATGTGAAAACAGCACTTCCAAACACCGGACCAGCTCCCGAAATGAAAATTGAAAGGACCCCACAAAGATTACATCGTGGCGAATACCTGGCGAACAGCGTTGCTGTTTGTATGGATTGCCATAGCACCCGCGACTGGGCTGTATTTGCGGGACCGCTAAAGCCGGGCAATTTTGGGGGTGGCGGAGAGGCATTCGATAAGAAACAGGGCTTTCCCGGTAACTTTTACGCTCCAAACATTACACCTGCAGGCATCGGTGAATGGAGTGACGGTGAAGTATTTCGTGCAGTTACAACCGGTGTAAGCAAAGATGGCAGGGCGTTGTTTCCTGTTATGGGTTATCATCGTTTTGGACAAATGGATGAGGAAGATGTCAAAAGCATCATCGCCTACATTCGTTCATTACCAACTGTAGATAACAAGGTTCCTGTGTCAGAAGCTGATTTCCCGGTGAATTTCATAATCAATACAATGCCTCATAAAGCGAATTTCAAACCGATGCCTGATTCATCAAATGCGGTTGCATATGGTGGTTATCTTGTGAATGTAGCGGGCTGCGTTGACTGTCACAGCAAAACAGATAAAGGGGCGATAATTCCAGGCACCGAGTTTGGTGGCGGAATGGAATTTGCGCAACCCGGAGGCATCATCCGTTCTCCAAACATCACATTTGACAAAACGGGATTATCAGGATGGACAGCTGAAAGTTTTGCAAACAGGTTTAAGGCATATGCAGACAGCAGCTATCAGCCGGTGCACCTGAAACAGGGAGATCTCAACTCACCGATGCCCTGGACGATGTATGGAAAAATGCAGGACAGCGACCTTCGCGCCATCTATGCTTATCTGAACACATTGAAGCCCATCGAAAACAAAGTAGTGAGAGAAACCAAACTATAGCGGAACTCAGTATACAAACTTCAACATAACAAGGCCGGCAGTTACAGCAGCCAATGTATTTAGAAAGTTGACTGCGTTGTTTCCGATCAGTCCCCTTCGTTCGAAGGTGGCACCGAGTACCGAATCAATTATGTTCCCAATAGTTCCTGCAACTATAATGATGATGAGCTCATGCACTGCAAACCCGGCAAAGCAGCCATATATAACGGAAATGCATACACTACCGGCTATACCGGATAAAAACCCTTCGATACTCACAACACCATTTTCACCACGCTGATCCGGTTTCAGGTTAATAATATTCCGGAAGTTCTTACCATACAAAACACCAAGTTCAGAGGAAACCGTATCGGCGGTTGCGGCACTGAAAGCACATGAGATAAATAAAAGGATCTGCGGGGAAAATGCGGGATAAAGGATGGCGGTCATACCCAAGATGGCGGCCATTCCACCGTTTGCGCCCACCTGGTAAACATTCCTCGTTCCTGAAGGGTTATCCGTCGCGCCAAGTGCTGACTTTTGCTTTTTACCTGCAGAAGTAACAATGGTGCCCAAAACAAAAAAAGCTCCAAGCAGGGCTATTCCTGCCAGACCCACACCGTAAAAGATAAGTGCAGCAAAGATCCCACCCGCTACACCTCCGGCCAATGTGAGCTTTCGCGATTTAACCGCCACGAGCACAAGCAACGTGAGAACAATAAGGTAAAAAAGGATTTGTGGCATATATGCAAGGCTACGCTGAGATAAGGTTCGTTTCGAGGTGCAAATTTATAGCATATCATTTAACAGGTTGGTAGAACATTTGATATGATATATAAAAAAAATTATGAACAAGACCCTGATCGCGAGAGATAAGGTAGATATTGAAGGAACAACGACCAACTTTGTTATTCAACTTGTAGAAGCGGAAGATTCATCCTATTATGAAGTAGAGATTCTTCATGAACTATACAGGTTAAAGAAGAATGCTTCAGGTACCTGGACCGATCTGGAAGGTGAATCAGATGCCGATACCGAACGTTGGGGAGCATTGATCGATAGTATTGTATCCGAAGCCTCATAAACAGTTTGAGGCCATAAAGTTCAATAGCATTATTTTCGCTTCTCTATGCAAGTGCAAAAACCGACATTAAGGACCGTGCAGGTAACACGTTATGTTACTCCTCTTCGTGAGGGAGGTTCTCTGCCAGCCATAACAGAAGCCGATGATGGCTTTATGTATGTCCTGAAATTCAGGGGCGCGGGTCAGGGATCAAGAGCATTGATCGCCGACCTCATCGGTGGCGAACTTGCACGTACACTCGGCTTCAGGATTCCTGAACTTGTGTTTGCAGAACTGGATGCAGCTTTCGGTCGCACAGAACCGGATGAAGAGATCCAGGACCTCCTGAAAGCCAGTACGGGACTGAATCTTGGCCTTCATTTTTTGTCGGGCTCAATCTCCTTTGATCCTGTGATCAACAAACCCGATCCTGCACTTGCATCTAAGATCGTGTGGTTCGATGCCTTTCTGATGAACGTTGACCGCACCCCAAGAAACACCAATATGCTGATGTGGAACAAGGAGCTTTGGTTGATAGACCATGGCGCTGCCTTATATTTCCATCATACCTGGACTAACTGGCAGGAACAATCAGAAAAGCCTTTTGTACAGATCAGGGATCATGTATTGTTACCATTTGCTTCACAGCTTGAAAAAGCCGATG
>JBEVNF010000337.1:0-3039 GCA_040508255.1 Flavitalea sp. | reverse complement strand
ATCAGGCGCTGATCATAAGGAAAGTAAAAAATCTTTTGAGTGGTCCGCAGTTTTGTTATGAAACTTCTACTGATGTGAAAGTATATCGTGAGAAAGTGCTTGAGTGGTGCAGGATTCTGGCTGATAAGGGTCTTGGAAGTATGGCCTACCCGCGTGAATTTGGTGGTGGCGGCAACATGGCCGATTATTTCGCGATCATGGAAACACTCAGTTATCATGATCTGAGTCTTGTGATAAAATTTGGAGTGCAGTTTGGACTTTGGGGAATGAGCGTTTATTCACTTGGAACAGAGAAGCATCACCGGAAATACCTGGCAGATATCGGATCTCTGAAGATCCCTGGTTGTTTTGCAATGACGGAAACAAATCATGGATCGAATGTGAAAGGCATTGAAACCACTGCGACCTACGATCACTCAAAACAGATTTTTATAATTCATACGCCATATCCGGATGCACGAAAAGAGTACATAGGAAATGCGGCTATGCATGGCCGTATGGCCACTGTGTTTGCAAAGCTGATCATCGCCGGAAAGGATTATGGCGTGAATGCCTTTGTGGTTCCGTTAAGAGATGAGAGTGGAAATACGCTCACTGGTGTTACGATCGGTGATTGTGGTTTGAAGATGGGTTTGAACGGGGTTGATAATGGTACTATCATTTTTGACAATGTGGTGATACCAAAAGAAAATATGCTGGACAAGTTTGCTTCGGTTAATGATGCAGGTGAGTTTGAGAGCCCGATACCAAGTGACAACAGGAGATTTTTTACCATGCTTGGAACCCTTGTGGGTGGGAGAATTGGTATTCCGCGTTCTTCACTGGCTGCCGCCAAATCCGGACTTACGATTGCGATACGATATAGCGATACCCGCAGACAGTTTGGACCCGAGGGTGGTGCAGAAGTGCCTATATTGAACTATCGTATGCATCAGCGAAGATTGATGCCGCTGCTGGCAAGGACCTACGCTTTGCATTTTGGTTTGCAATATCTCACCTCGAGATTTCTTTCAAGAACTGAAAATGAAATGCAGGAGATTGAAGCGCTTGCTGCCGGAATGAAATCCTATGCCACCTGGAGCGCGAGAGATGTTCTGCAGGAATGTCGTGAGGCCTGCGGTGGTAAAGGTTATCTCGCAGAGAACAGGATTGGCGCACTAAAAAACGATACAGAGATCTACACTACGTTTGAGGGTGATAATACTGTGCTGATGCAGCTTGTAGCCAAAAACAGGCTTGCTGAATTCAGGAAGGCTTTTGGTAAAATGAATGCAATGGGTATGATCAGTTACGTGTATGAAAATGCAAAAACTGCGATTGCTGAAAAAAATCCGATCATTACCCGTAAAACAGATGATGCACATTTGCTGGATGAGGTTTTTCAACAGCATGCGCTTGAACATCGGGAAAAAACTACGCTTGCATCTGCGGCTAAACGTTTGAAAAAGCTTGTTGATGGTGGTCTGGATGGCTATGATGCCTTCAACGTAGCGCAACACCAGATGCAGGATGTTGCACGTGCATGGCTTGACCGGATAATTTATGAACAGTTTACACTGGCAGTCAACAATACTTCAGATGAAAAAATAAGGCAGGCATTATTGCAACTAAAACATCTGTTTGCATTATCAGTGATTGAACAAAACAAAGGCTGGTATCTGGAAGATGGATATATGGAAGCTGTTAAAACAAAGGCTATCCGCAAAATGGTCAATCAGCTTTGCTGGGAGATCCGGAAAGATGCAGTTCCTTTGGTGAACGCGTTTGATATTCCTGATCAGCTACTTGCGGCTCCGATTGCTACGCGTTAATTGAAGGTTCGAAGGCAAATATGTGGTATCTTCCTTTGAAAAAAAGATCGTGAACAGAATACCCGTATTTGCCTTTGCGCTGCTTCTTGTGTTTATATCATGTTCACCTGCAGAAAAAAAACTTCCGCGGATTGCAATCGCGGGACTAGGAATCGAATCGAGCACTTTTTCACCCGCACTCACTGAAGAGCCAGCGTTCAAGGCAAGATCCGGAGATTCTGTTTTCCGGGCATATCCATTTCTGAATGAGACTTCTGTATTAAGAACAAAAGCTGAATGGTTTCCCGCTGTTGTTGGCAAGTCTTTACCCGGTGGTGCTGTTACGATGGAGGCTTACGAATCACTCACACACAAGATTCTCGATTCATTAAAGGCGCATCTTCCTTATGATGGTTTGTATTTCGATATTCATGGAGCCATGAGCGTGGTTGGTATGGACGATCCTGAATCTGATCTGCTTCGTCGTATCCGCGAGGTGGTAGGTTACGAAACACTTATTTCAACCTCAATGGATCTTCATGGAAATGTATCAGAATCACTCGCCACCAATTCAGATCTCATTACCTGTTACCGTATGGCCCCACATGAAGATGCGATGGATACCAAAGAACGTGCGGTGACTAATCTGATCAACAGGCTCGAATCCGGAAAAGGTAAGCCGGCTTATAAAGCATGGATCCCTGTGCCGGTGCTTCTTCCGGGCGAAAAGACAAGTACAAGAATTGAACCTGGCAAGAGTATATATGCTGCAGTAGAACCAGCTTCAAAACAGCCCGGTATTGTAGATGCTGCAATCTGGATTGGTTACGCATGGGCAGATGAACCGCGCAATCACGCGGTAGTAATGGTGACAGGTGATGATAGTTCGAAGGTTTCATCAGAAGCTGAACAACTTGCAGCACGGTTCTGGAAAGCAAGAAATGATTTTGCTTTTGTTGCACCTACCTTACCATGGAAAGAAACACTGGACAGTGCTTTAAAAAGTACAAAACATCCATTCTTTATCAGTGATATGGGTGATAACCCTACAGCTGGTGGGGCAGGCGATGTTACCTGGACACTGAATCAGTTGCTGAACGACCCCCGTTTTAAAAAAGCGGATGGCCCTTCGCTGATCTATGCATCCATCCCTGGCCCTGAGCTTGTTGAGGCAGCGCTGAAAGTTGGACCAGGAGGGAAGGTTGACGGATATGCGGGCGCAAAAGTGGATGCAAGGTTTTCGCCACCT
>JBEVNF010000101.1:0-7410 GCA_040508255.1 Flavitalea sp. | reverse complement strand
GTACAGGAAATACCACTTCTTCCGGTTTGTAACCTTCGTAAAAGTGAAATCTGCCTGCCATTGCAACAATTTTCTTCCCCCCCATTTCGCCAAGTATCAGTTTGCCCTGGTGACCTTCAACAGTAGAAACCGGGAAGTTGGGAATCTCTGAATAGCTGATCTCCGCTTCGATTTTGATACCCGATGCAAAATTACCAAGACCGCTTCCCAGCACGATACCAACAACCGGCTTATGCGGATAACGCGATCTGATGAACTCAGTAGTTTCGTTAAGCTGCTCAATTATACCGGCCATACGGATTTGCTGAATTAAGATTGGGTTAAAAGAAACGGCTGCAAAGTAATTGAATATTGCCTATTCATTATTGATCGGGGCTCATTTTTAATTGTTAATTGATTGACCTAACTACATTAGTGGCAAATTCTTACAATACTTTCTTATTTTCGTCAAAATTTCCAGTAAATGAATCTTCACGAATATCAATCGAAGGAACTGTTGAAAAAATACAACGTTCCTGTACAGGAAGGCATTCCGGTAGATAGCGCAGGTGCTGCCGAAGAAGCATACAAGAATCTTAAAGTTCAGTTTGGAAACAGTTTCGCTGTTGTAAAAGCGCAGATCCATGCGGGTGGACGCGGAAAAGGAACTATCCAGGGAACTGACCAACGTGGTGTCGCAGTTGGAAAAAATGCAGAAGACGTTAAACAGATCGCATCAAGAATACTGGGTGGTACACTCGTGACCATTCAGACTGGCCCTGCAGGTAAAGTAGTGAACAAAGTGCTTGTAGCACAGGATGTTTACTATCCAGGCGCAAACCCTGTAAAGGAATTTTATCTGTCTATCCTTCTTGATCGCGCAACCGGTCAGAATGTGATCATGTACAGCACCGAAGGTGGTATGGATATCGAAGCCGTTGCTCACGATACACCTGACAAGATTTTCAAAGAGTGGGTTCATCCGGGCGGTGGTCTGCTTGGATTCCAGGCACGTAAGATCGCTTTCAACCTTGGTTTAAAGGGTGAAGCTTTCAAGAACTGTACAAAGTTTGTTACCAACCTTTATAATGCATACGTTGGTCTGGATGCAAGCATGCTTGAGATCAACCCGCTGTTCAAAACTTCAGACGAGAAAATCATCGCGGTTGATTGCAAATTGAATCTTGATGACAATGCGCTCATGCGTCATCCTGATCTTGAAGCACTGCGTGATATCAGCGAAGAAGATCCTACAGAAGTTGAAGCCGGGAAGTATAACCTGAACTTTGTTAAACTCGACGGAAACGTAGGTTGTATGGTTAATGGTGCCGGTCTTGCAATGGCTACCATGGATATGATCAAACTCAGTGGTGGTGAGCCTGCAAACTTTCTCGATGTAGGTGGTACAGCAAATGCGCAAACCGTAGAAGCTGGTTTCCGTATTATCCTTAAAGATCCAAAGGTGAAAGCTATCCTGATCAACATCTTTGGTGGTATCGTTCGTTGCGACCGTGTTGCACAGGGTGTAATAGATGCATATCAGTCAATAGGCAACATCGAAGTTCCCATCATCGTTCGTCTCCAGGGCACTAACGCCACAGAAGCGAAAAAACTGATCGAAGATTCTGGTCTGAAAGTACAGAGTGCGATCCTGCTTAGCGAAGCTGCTGCGCTTGTGAACAAAGCTCTTTCTTAAACGCTTAAGAACAATCTTAAATAGTGAAAACCACCTTCGGGTGGTTTTTTTATGCTTACAGTGGTATTTCAAGGGCAAACAAAAGCAGTCGAGGGGTCTCAGCCTACCCCTTCACTAAAGTTGCGGAGAGCGTTCCGGCCTACTTCAGCAGCATCAACCTTTCCAGAAGGTTCATTTTCATAGATTATGGATCAAAACGGGCCATTGTTACAACCAACTAACAATTACTCGATTGGTTAAAATGTGGATAACCGGTTAGCAAAAATAAGCTTCAGAGCTATACATAACGCTCGTAGAAATACCGGGTAATTATACGAGGAAGTGCTTTTTTGCATTCCTTCTTTTAGAGGGTAGGCAACCACATATACTCCAAAACGAATCAAACGGATGCCTGGTTGCATGTTTTTTAAGGTGGTGGCAAAATATTTGTTAACGTGTAAACGTTAATGCTTACCCTTAACATTCTTAAAACCATTACCTCGTCAGATTATGAAAAACGGAACTAAGTTTTTTTACGGCATGTTGCTTATCTCCTACATCCTGCTGTATAGCCTGGTTGCTCTGCTGAGCCAATAAGATCCAACAATTTACTGATCCGGTCTAACCTCTATCTTTGTTTAAAAACCGTTGAATAATATAGAGATCAGAACCATTGAACCCCAAGATGACTTTGCCATTGCAAACGTGATCAGGACAACCCTTGTCGAGTTCAATGCCAATCATCCGGGCACTGTTTATTACGATAGATCCACTGATCAGCTTTCTGAACTTTTCCGGAAAGAAGGCAGCATCTATTATGTGGCTTTGCTTGATGGCGAAGTGATGGGTGGCGTAGGAATTTTCCCCACAGATGGATTGCCGGCTGGCACCTGCGAGCTTGTAAAAATGTATCTGCTTGCAAAAGTTCGTGGTAAGGGTCTTGGTCGCATGCTGATAGAAAAGGCGCTGGATTTCGCACGCACAAACAGATACAAGCAGGTTTACATTGAAACTATGCCTGAGCTCGCAAAAGCAATGTCGGTGTATGAAAAATTCGGATTTGAATATCTTGACAGATCACTGGGCAACACCGGGCATTTTGG
Source organism: Flavitalea sp. (assembly GCA_040508255.1). GTDB lineage: Bacteria > Bacteroidota > Bacteroidia > Chitinophagales > Chitinophagaceae > DATHKG01. The sequence continues at coordinate 4,653 of JBEVNF010000101.1, read as the reverse complement.
ATGTGAGATCTGGATGCTGAAACAACTATAGTTCAACCTGCAATCTCTATTACTTCATAAATGGGACTGAACAGATAAAGCTTACCGGTTTTCACTTCGAGACACTGATAACGCTTGCGCAGCTTCTTTCCTTTGCGAAAGATCCTCCCTTCACCTGCGTCGAAAAGTTTTCCTTCGGTGATCTGTTCAACAAACATCTGTCCTTCTTTTTTGGGATCATATTCACGGAGTACACGCATCAGCGGTTCATCTGCGCAACTGCTTGCAGGAAGATCATGAAGCGAAGCGTTCAATGCTTTTTTAATATCATCCGGGAACACATCTGTCTTCATGAAATCAGTGAGCATTTCTCCATAAACATTCTTCCATTCACGGCCATGGGCCTGGATCCTGTTTCCAAACCTTATAAAGGCGACAAGATGTGCAAGTTCATGGATCAGTGTGATCAGAAAGGCATATTTATTGAGATTCCCATTAACACTGATACGATGATTTTTATCTGAGGTTGGCTGACGATAATCCCCCAGCACAGTCTTTCTTTCCCGTGTAATGGTAAGATGCACCTTATAGTGGACCAGGTAGTCCATTGCCCGCTGTGCGGCATTATCGGGAATATATCTGCGCAGATAATCGAGTGGAGCTTCTCTCTTAGGCATTCTTGTTTTGCTTACTGATTTTCATCACAATGGCAAGTTCCACAAATGTGTACAGGAAGTAAAGGAACATACAGGCAAAAATGGCTCCTTTGCTAACCTCTTTCCTGTAAGTAACAATATAAATAAATGCTGCGGCAAGACAGATCATCATTTTTGTAAACATCGCGGAGTAAATCATCCGCATGAAAAACTGGGGGCTGTTATTACCAACCGATCTTTTGTAAAAGCGAAAGGAAATAAGTGTTGCAGCGAAAAGAATAATATTTCCGATCAGCAAAACATTTGCATTGACCTTCCAGGTGGCGAGTTGCGCAGGGATAAGCAGACAAAGTAAAGTGACTGTAATAAAAATAGCAAATACAGGCAAAAGCGGTTTGGTGTTCATTTTGCAAAGTTACACAACCGGTGCTGATTTTTGAAACAGCTCCTCACTGTGAATGAGGAGCTATAGTTGTTAATCAATTTGCTTCCGCCAATTTCTTCCCGTTCGATGCAGGGATTGGATCTGGTGCAGTATTCATGTGACACTGACCGTTGAAATTTGCAGAAGGCTCTATCTGCAATTTGGAAGAATAAATATTTCCGGTGACCTGTGAGCCGCCTTTAAGTTGGAGCAATTCTTTTACCTTGATGGTGCCGTTCACCTTACCCATGATATCAGCCTGCTGGCCCGCAATATCACCCTCAATTACTCCGTTTGCACCGATCACCACTTTAGCCGTGCAGATGATGTTACCCTGCAGCGTGCCATCTATGCGGATATCGCCACTGCTGGTAATATCGCCTTTGAGGGTTGTGCCTGCTGCAATAATGCTTGCGCCACCAATGGCTGCGGGAGTTTCCATAAAACTATCTGATTTGGATTTTTGGTTAAACATCTGGATCGGTTTTTTAGTGGATTGGTTTATTATTAAGTTTTCTTTACAAGTGTTAATTATCAACCATCACATAACGCTCTACTCCTACTCTGTTATTGCCTCAGCCTTCGGAATATCCAGTGCAGTAGTGTCCAAAGTCAACGTACTGCCCCCCATCAAAACTCCGCGCACACTTTCAAGGTATTTATCTTTCGACTTCATTGCCTGGTCGAGAGAATCGGTTTTAATCTTTAGTTCACGCAACTCCTTTGTGGCATTCACATCCCCGTATCCCGGAATATACAACCGCAGTGGCGTAAATACAATCAAAGCCACGGTTATTCCCGTGAGTAATACAAAAATGGTACTCAACGCCACATAAACACTCAGTCTCGACAGCTTAAACGTTACAACCTCTTCATAAGTATCATCGTTCATTACCACGAGCCGGTAACGATTCTGCAAACGCTGAAGGGCGGAATTGGCATCGAATTTGGCCATAATTTTCTGTTCAGTTCTTTAAAGATAATCTTTGCCGGTTTTATTTCCGGCCAGCAATCCGGATTTCACCTAAAATTAAGCTGAGATAAACGAATTCCTTTAAATCGTGAATCAATTTGTTAATACTGCAAATAAATAGCTTTACGGATAATAATTTTGCTGAAAATCAGTTAATAAGCGTTTAGTTTGTTCTCTAATGCCTAAGGTTGTAAATCAGATCATTATATGTTCACTTTTACTCTGCGCCGCCTTTTCGAAGGTGTCTGCACAGGGTGGGCTCAGTTTTGACCTGATCAAACCAAAGAAATTCGAAGAAAAGAAACTTGCTTCTGAAAAAACAGACGAGAAAAAATTCACAGCGGTCCGCCGTTTCACACAGAACGGCATCACAAAATTCAACTACAATTTCAACGCTAATCTGAAGCTTGAAATGGTACTTGAACGTGCAAAGGCCGAGTACCGTGACGACTACAACAAACTCCTCTCTTTCTACAATTACGATATCAAAAAGATGACGCCTTATCATACCGAACTTGATTCGGTGATCTATAAGGCAAACATGGGCATACTGATCCATGATCTCAGAAATGCCTGGGTTGATAATCTGTATATGCTGATGGGCAAGGCAAGATATTTTAAAGGGGATCTTGATACAGCCTATCTTACTTTCCAGTATGTGAATTATGCTTTTTCTCCAAAGGAAAAAGATGGTTATGATAAGCCGATCGGAAGTAATGCCAACGAAGGTGGAAGCGCGTTTTCCATCTCCACAAAAGAAAAAACTGATCTTCCTTCAAAGGTCTGGTCAAGACCTCCAAGCAGAAATGAATCTTTTATCTGGCAGATCCGCACATATCTCGCAAAGAATGAAAATGCAGAAGCTGCAGGTCTTATAGAAACGATCAAAAATGACCCGCTGTTCCCGGAACGTTTAAAAACAGATCTGCATGAGGTACAGGCACTCTGGTTTTATCAGCAGGAAATTTATGACAGCGCCGCGGTATATCTTGAAAAGGCTTTGCCAAATGCGGCCAACAACCAGGAACAGGCAAGATGGGAATATCTTATCGGACAGCTTTACGAGCGCTCTGATGACCCGGTGCTTGCAAAGGAATTCTTTGAAAAAGCAGCAAAGCGCACATTAAATCCTGTTCTCGAAGTTTATGCGCGGTTGAATGCGACCCGTCAGAACCGTTCTGATGAAAAAGCAATTGCTGAGAACATAGAAGCATTGTTGAAAATGGCAAGGAAAGATCGTTATGTCAATTACAGGGACATTATCTACTTCACCGCTGCAACAATGGAACTCGACCGTAAGAATATTGAAGGGGCGAAACAATTGCTGCTGAAAGCAACCCAGGCGGCCAAGCCAAATGTGGAAGGTAGTCAGCGTACCAATGCTTTTTTACTTCTTGGTGATCTTTCGTACGAGACCCGCAAATACCACGATGCAAAAAGATTTTACGACAGCGTAAACGTATCAGATCCTGCGATTCAGAATACTGAACTTTTACAGGAACGTAAACTTGCACTTGTACCTATCGTTGAACAATTAGATATACTTGACAGAAACGATAGTCTTCAAAGGATCGCTGCAATGCCTGAAACGGAGCGCGAGGCTTATGTAAAAAAACTGGTGAAGCAGATCCGTAAGGCACGTGGCATTAAAGATGGTGCCGGAGCTGAAACGGAAAGTGCAGGCAACAACAGCATTAATAAAACAGATGCACCTGCTGATCTTTTTGGCAACACAAAAAGCGACTGGTATTTCGACAACGCATCGCTGAAATCAAAAGGCTTCACAGAGTTCAGAAATAAATTTGGCAACCGGCCGAACGTAGATAACTGGCGCAGATCATCTGCAATCGCGAATCAGCAGAACAGCAATAACAAGGACCCGAAATCAATCGATTTTGGAAAAGAAGGTGCACCCGCTGCATCGGATTCTGCAAGCGTGATCAGTTTTGAATCATTGATGAAAAATCTTCCGCTTACAGAAGAGCAGATGAAGATCAGCCGTGATTCAATGGAGAAAGCAACTTTCCAGCTTGGCAAAATGTATTTTGAATCGCTGGAAGATTACGAAGGTACCATCATCACACTCGAAGAACTTCTTGGAAAATATCCTGCTACCATTCACAAAGCAGAAGCGTTGTTCATACTTCATTACTGCTACACCAAAACCGGAAATATTGCAAAAGCAAATGAAACCAAACAGGCGCTTGAAAAAGATTTCCCGGGTTCAGAGTACCAGAAAATTGTTACCAATCCAAAAGGTGGTTCACAGCGCAGCAATGAGTTGATCGCAATCACAAAACAATACGATCAGATTTACAACGATTTCATCGAAGGACGTTTTGCAAAAGCGATAGAAGATAAAAAAGCTGCCGACAGCATGTATGGTGTAACCTACTGGACACCACAATTGCTTTACATCGAATCTGTTTATTATATCAAACAGAAAGATGATCCGAAAGCGAAGATCGTATTGCAGAATATCATTAAACTTTATCCAAATAATGAGATGGCGGCACGTGCGCAAACCATGCTTGATGTATTGGGTAGAAGAAAGGAGATTGAAGAATACCTCACCAATCTGAAAATTGAAAGGCCGGGTGAAGATTCTGCCATTGTGATCA
>JBEVNF010000094.1:0-7270 GCA_040508255.1 Flavitalea sp. | reverse complement strand
CCGTATGTTATGAAGGTAAGGGATTGGGGTGGATGTAGCAAATATATCTTTGTGATCACGGGAACATTAACATCTGCCTCTGCTTATCGGGCGTAATTCACATTCTAAATTCCCGGATTCACAGCGCTACTTTTCATGTAGCCGGGCCGGTTTTAGTTTTGAGTCATGCTTAAAACACGATATAAGTTAATTGCACTGTTGATCTCTTCAATGATCTTTCAGCATGCAAATGCACAAAAACAGGATTCTTTATTTGCACGAATAAAGCCACTCACGCAGGAAACCGATCCAGTGAAAGTTGAAAAAGCAATGGACACCATTGCACTGGAATTCAAGCTGGATCCGATCGATGATGCGGAAAGCCTGGATATCGGTTATATCGAACGGCTTTCGAAACGCACAATCGATCTATACAACTCCTATAGGTTTGATTCAACTGCAAGACCCGGTTATTTGCCTAAAGAAGACTGGAATCGTTTTATGAAAATGGCTGAAGTGCCTTACTACCATTCTCATGCACATGTTTTATTCGCCAACAATAAGGAACGGGTAGCATTGCTCTACTTCGAAATGGCAATAGTAGATACCGGCGAGCCCGTCACCGATATTGAGACAATCGGATTCTATTCAGAACTCCTTCTTGCCAATTGTAAAAATGATCGTGCTTACAGACTGCTGCTCAATACCGCCAAATCAGGACGATCGACCAGCGTGATGAAAGATAAATTGAAAGAACTACATAAAAAGAAAACAGGTTCGGATCTTTCGATCAGCCAGATGCTCGATTCTATTCAACAAAATCTCTCACTGTCATATATAGCCGAAGCAAGATCAACGATGATTGCCAACGAAAGAACTCCATCATTTCAACTTAAAGACTTGCAGGGTAAAATGGTATCGCTGGCAGACTTCAAAAACAGGGTAGTGGTGCTTGATTTCTGGGCAACCTGGTGCGCACCGTGTATTGCATCGATGCCGGCAATGGACTCGGTAAGAAGGAAACATCCGGAAGTAGTGTTTCTTTTTATTTCAACGGGAGAAAGTGGAAACGATTGGCGGGAAAAGGTTGCGCTATCTGCGAAAAAAAATATTCCTGCGGGTATCGTCCTGTATGATAATTCAGATATATTATCTGAGAACCGAAAAGTTTCCGATGCATATAAGATCAACCTTATTCCGGCAAAAGTCGTGATTGATAAAAAGGGATTTGTCAGGTTTCGTCACACCATATGGATTTGTAAGATGTCATCAATCGCATCTTGTCAACAACAGCCATGTATCAAGAATATTGAATGAGGATTCAGGATACCTTGTGCTGGATAATGGGATCAAAGTCCCGATAGCCAAACAGCGGAAGGCAGCAGTGAAGAAGGAGTTGGGAGGATAGGAGGGCTGTATTTTTATTTTCAATACCTTGCGACCTATGAAATTTTTACTTTGCCTGCTACTAACTTCAACTGTTACGGCGCAGCAACCAAAGCTGCCTACCAAATGGACGAAATCTGCAATTGAAACCGGGATACCGTTCCCTGAATACCCACGCCCACAGCTTCAGCGCAGCGAATGGCTTAATCTTAATGGTAAATGGGATTATGTTGGTGGCAAGGATGCAACTGATGCACAGAATCCTGCAAAACCATTTACATTCAACGGAAAAGTTGAGAAGATCCTTGTTCCATATTGCCCGGAATCTGTGATCTCCGGGATCGAAAGAAACCAGGAGATCAATATGTGGTATCGTCGCAGTTTTGACATCCCGGCAGCCTGGAAAGGTAAAAACATCATCGTGCATTTCGACGCAGTGGATCATGACGCAACCATATTTGTGAACGGGCAGAAAGCCGGATCTCATGCCGGCGGATATGATGCGTTCTCGCTCAATATATCATCATTCATCAAAGCCGGCAGCAATGTTATAATCGTTGCAGCACATGATAAAAATGATGGCCGCACACCATCGGGTAAAAATGGACCGAGGGGCGATTATACTTTTACTTCAGGCATCTGGCAGTCAGTGTGGCTTGAACCGGTTGCAGAAAATCATATCCGCAACATTCGTATCACTCCTGATGTCGTCAACAGCCGCCTGAAAGTTTCAGTGGATGCAAATGACGCACAGGTTATAGCTGCAGCATACGATGGAACCAATCTTGTAAAAGAAGTAAAAGCAACTACCGGAAAGGAATTTTACATCCCGGTATCCAATCCAAAATTATGGTCACCTGATCAGCCGTTTCTCTATGATCTCAAACTAAAACTGGTTGATAAAGCCGGAAAGGCAACTGATGAAGTAACCAGTTACTTTGGAATGCGTGATATCCGGCTCGGTAAGATCAATGGAGAAGTAAGACCTTTGATCAACAACAAATTCATCATGCAACTTGGTTTGCTTGATCAGGGTTACTGGCCCGACGGTATCCTTACAGCTCCAACAGATGAAGCATTGAAGTATGATATGGAAGCCACTAAAAAAGCCGGTTATAACCTGATCCGCAAGCACATGAAGACGGAATCAAAACGCTTCTATTACTGGGCAGACAAAATGGGTTTATTTGTCTGGCAGGATATGCCTTGTATATGGTATCAGAACGAAGACACAGCAATTGCAAGATCAACTTTCAGAAAAGAATGGAAGGCCATCATGGATGATCTTTACAATGCTCCATCCATTATCACCTGGGTACCATTCAATGAAAACTGGGGAGCCTTCGATGTAAAAGAGATTACTGACTGGACAAAACAATATGATCCTTCCAGACTTGTAAATGGTAATTCGGGTTTTAACAATAACCCTGGGTATCAAAAGGCTTATGGCGATCCGATGAACGGTGATTATGTTGACACGCATATTTATGTCGGTCCGAACAGAGCTTCTGTGCCTGATGAAAAACGTGCGGCATCGCTTGGTGAATTTGGAGGAGTAGGTTTATTTGTGCGTGGGCATATGTGGCCGGTGGAGAACAATGCCTATGCTTATGAACCTACAAAAGCCGCCTTAACAGATCGATATATTTTATTGATGGACCAGGTTGAACAACTGATGCGTTACAAAGGTTTGAGCGTCGCTATCTACACACAAACAACAGATGTGGAACATGAAGTGAATGGGATCTTAACCTATGATCGTGAAGTGGAGAAAATGGATTTTCAGAGGATCAGTGAGGTGAACAAAGCTGTGATTGCAGCAGGAGATGCGATCAAATAATGATAAAAAAACGTCAACTTCCTTTTCAAGAGTTGACGTTTTTTTACAAGGTTTTCTTTGTTTAAGGGCGTCTCTTTTTCCGGTATCTCATCACAACCACCGTACCATCTCCCTGTATCAAAAGATATTCTTTGTCAGATATTTTATATACTCCCGCCCGCGAAGGATCTGCCTTGCCATTTACAACCCTGGCGTTTTCACCAAACGATCCAACGCCCGCTGCTTTCCTCGCGCTATCTGCACTCTTTCTCGACATCGCATCTTCGTAGCTGTTAAAATATTGTGGTCGCCCTTTCGCATCAAACAGAACATATTGCAAGGGCCGCACCGGAAGAATGAAACCAGTACTATCCGGGCCCGTGATCATTCTACCTATTGAATCATACCGATAAGGCGGATACCACCTTGTCTGGCTGCCATCAGGATTGATAAGTACATATTGCCCGAGGGTAATATTGCAAACAAAAAGCAGGATTAAGGCGGATAAGTATTTCATATAATAAATCTAACTAATTCCTGAATTGATTCCTATGGCTTAATTACCTTTTAACAACCTGAATTCTTTTTGAAACAAACGGATTCAATCGCATCTTTGCCGGCTAAATTGAATTTATGAGTGCACCGTACGTGATTTGCCACATGATGAGTTCTGTGGATGGAAAGATTTTATCAGAAAACTGGAATGATGAATTTCTCACAGAAACATACGCAGGCGTTTTCGAAAAATATCACAATGAATTTGAGAGCGAAGCCTGGATGTGCGGCCGCATAACTATGGAAAAAGATTTTTCAGATGGCGTAAAACCCGGTTCTGAAAAACCCACGACCCCAATCTCGCGCGAATACTTCATTGGAAACGATAAAGCCGAAAGTTTTGCCATTGCAATCGACCCCGATGGCAAACTCGGATGGAACACTAACGAAACAGGCGGCGACCATATCATAGAAGTACTGGCTGAAAAAGTAGGCAACGACTATCTCGGATATCTGCAGTCAAAAAATATTTCCTATATCATTGCGGGCAAAGACAAGATCGATTTTGCAAAAGCGTTGACAATGCTTGGTGAATTGTTCCCGATAAAAACATTGATGCTTGAGGGTGGTGGACACATCAACGGATCTATGCTGAATGAAGGATTAATTGATGAATTGAGTCTGTTGATCTTGCCAATAGCCGATGGAACCCCGAAATCACCAACAACATTTGAAGTGAGTGAATATCTCACAAAAAAACCAGCTTCACACCTGAAGCTGATCAAAGTTAGCCAACTCGAAAATGATGTGATCTGGACCAGATACCAGGTTCAGAAATAAGTATGCCGGGAATATTCTGCTATTACCCATTGTCTGCAATTTTGTGGAGTTTTGATGGGTTTGTCATCAAAATTTTTCCAGCTTTGATCTCAATGGCACCTTCAGATTTGAAGTCGCTGAGCGTTCGGATTAACGATTCGGTTGCCGTGCCTACAAACTGGGCAATTTCTTCGCGGGATATTTCCAGTATTAAATTCGCGGAGCCCCTGGAAATCTTTGAAGAGATGATCAAAAGTCCATTTGCAACTCTTTTCCTCAATGAGCTGTAAGCAAGATTAACAAGCCGTTCTTCTTTATCTCTCACATTGTTAGAGATCAGCTGTATAAACTTCTGAGCTATCAATGGATCATTGTAAAGTAACTTCAGGAAATTTTCCTTTGAGATCCTCAGCAACTCAGCGTCCTCCATCACCTGGGCCGTTTCGTCGTAAAACTTATCTTCTATCAGTGAGGTATAACCGATGAAGTCACCGCTCACGTACAGATTGGTAATATACTCCTTACCATCAGGATGCGAGCGGAATGTCTTGACTTTGCCGCTGTTGACATAGTACAGAAATCGCGGTGTTTTGTTCTCGGAATATAAAACCCGCTTCTTCTCATAGCTATCGGCTTCAATCAGTCCTGAACCCGGAAGTCCTGCAGATACTGCATTCAGTTCTTCAAAGAAATTACTTACACCCTTGTGGTTTTTTGCAGCGAACTCAACCCTCTTTAGCCTGGTTTCAACGGCCTTCAATAATTCGAGATCATCAAAAGGCTTCGTAATATAATCATCAGCACCAAGCTCCATTCCTTTACGAAAATCCGAACGTTCAGATTTTGCGGTAAGAAAAATCACAGGTGTTCTTTGTGTTTCCGGATTAGTTCGCAAAAGATGAATTACACCATAGCCATCCAGTTCCGGCATCATGATGTCACAGACTATCAGATCGGGTTTTTGCTTTAGAGCAAGCGCCACGCCTGATTTTCCATTAGATGCCGCATCTGCTTTGTAGCCGGCCAGCTGAAGGATCTCAACAATGTTCTCCCTGATATCATCATTGTCATCAATTACCAGTATTGAATAACTCATCGGTGTGAATCGGTATTTGTATAGTTATAGATGTTCCTTTTCCCTCTTCACTTTTCAATTGAATATTTCCTCCAAGAAGATCGACATAGCGCTTAACGATATGCAGGCCTAATCCTGTTCCCTGGATGTTCAATACATTTGCTGCACGAAAAAAGGAGGTAAAAAGATGCTCCTGTTCATGCAAAGGAATACCCATACCATGATCCGTTATATTCAGGGTAAAGAGATTGTTATTCGTGCGCGAGGCTACTGCCACCATAGCATCTGCGGGCGAAAACTTCAAAGCGTTCGATAAAAGATTGATCAGGATGTTCCTTAAAAAATGTTTATCAGAGTTGATCACTTCAATTCCGGCATGAATGTGTTCTATATACTGACCTGGTTTGGCGAAGGATTGCATTTCTGTGATAGTCTCCAGGCAAAGCTCCTGTACGTCAAAGGTTTCAATACGGGCTGCAATCTTCTGTTCTTCCAGGCGACCAAGTGACAAAAAATCTTCAAGCAGGTCATTCAGATGTTTTACGGAACCGGTTATTTTATCAAGATGCCTGAGACGTTTATCCTGTTCTTCTTCCTTTATATATTTTTTAGCGAGTGATGCTGAAGAAAGAACCGTGCTCAATGGCGTTCTGAACTCATGAGAAGCCATCGATACAAAACGGCTTTTGATCTCATTCAGCTGCCGTTCTTTATCAAGTGCAAGATGAAGATCTTCCTGGGATTGTTCAAGTTTCTGAAGTGCTTCTTTGAGGATAGTAGTACGTTCTTCGACTTTCCTTTCCAGTTCTGTGTTGAGTTCGCGCATTTCTGCAGTAAGCTTCTCAAGCTGCGCCTGCTGTGAGAGGATATTGTTTTCAATCGACTTACGTGTTGTAATGTCGATGATGAATGCAATTACATAACGCTCCTCATTATGCAGATATGTGCTAAGACTAACTTCCACCGGAAATACTTCACCCGAACTTTTTTGTCCGTGCAGATCACGACCGTGCCCCATTACACGGTTTGTTGGATGACTATAGAAACCATCTCTCAGCCCCACATGTTTCTCGCGGATAGCAGAAGGGAGCAGCATTTCAATCGGCTGACCCGTCAATGCTTCTGTTGAATACCCAAACATCCGGCATGCAGCAGGATTCACAAGAAAAACCTTGCCCCGGCTGTTTGTAATGATAAAACCTTCTGTTGCGTTTTCAAATAAGGAGCTTATGTGTTCAGGCTCGAATGACATGCGTAGGAACTTTGGCCGAATTTACGATTGTTTGCGCCGGGATAATTGTTTCATTCCTGTAACAACCTGTTTTCTATTTCAAGCGCCGCCGGCAAAAGGAATGTTTCCTCAAGCCAGGTATGTGCCTGCCAGTTTTTATCAAATTCCTGCAACTTCAGGTAAACAACCCGATGAGTAGGGCAGGCTCTGGCAGGTAACTGGTAATGTGAACTGAGCGTTCTGATCTTGTCAAAAAGTATATCGATCCTTTGGTCATCGCCAGAAGTTGATCGCAATGGTTTGCGAATCATCCTTACAAACAAAGGTCCATAAGTTTCTTTACCGGAAAGCGCGTTGTCCAACTGACGGATATATGGAAATATCACGTCCTCCTGTTGTCCGCAATGCGCCTGGATAGCCGCAGCAAGGTGAACAAAATCATCCATCAGTTCCTGTAGAAAAGGAT